>CAZHSN010000013.1:0-38624 GCA_964535125.1 uncultured bacterium | reverse complement strand
ATGACTGTTCCGAAGACATAGCGCGTGCCGCGATCATACCGTGCCACGGGAGTGATCATGCCCTGTTGCCCCTCAGCGACCCTGCAGTGCACAGCAGACGATGTGCTGACCGACACCGACGGCAGGTTGCCCGGACCCGGAGGAACCGATTTCGCCGCTGCTGTAGAAACCGGCGAAGGGCGCTCCCTTGCTGCCGGCGATCAACGCCTGATGCTCTGTTTCCCGTTGATCTCCCAGCGTCCCCATGCGTCCCGCGCAGTCGAACACCAGAACCCCCGTCACGCCTGTTCCGGCAGCGTGCTCCATGGCGGAACGCGCCGAATGGGTGATGCCTTCCACCCCGTCACCGGACGCCATGGAAACGCGCACCGAAAACGCCCCGGACAGGAGCAAGGCGACTGCGCGCTGCCGGACAGGGCGACCGGCGATGTAGCAGCGCCCGTCCACAGGATGCGAGGCTCCGGCGATGGCGACTACCGGAGCGGAATGCGGCAGCGATGTCTGAAGCGCCTTCACCAGGTTGTCATTGGCGGGTACATGGCAGTTACCCATCAGCAGGATCAGATGCCCGTCACGCGGTCCCTGCCGTACATGGCGCTGCAGGTCAGCGCCCAGGATGGCTCCGGCTGCCGAGGCGTCCGCCAGGTCGCAGGGGGCGTCGGCGGCGCGGCGCCGAACGCGGCCGCCAATGGCCATCAATGCCACCCGGTGCCGTACGCCGTACGGACTGATGCCGGCGAATCCGTTGGCCCCGTATACAATGGGACGCGGGAATTGCCTGATCACTTCGTCTATCACCGGCTCAGCATCAGTTGCAGGGGACGGATCGCCGTTCCATACCAATAGCACCGTAGGCCGCCTGCCGGCCAATACCTGCGAGATCTGGGAGACAGCGTGTCTGGCTGCTGCAGCGCCGTCCTTCTGATCGGACCCTGCGACGGCGACATAGAGCCCTCTGTCCTGCCGTATCAGTGCGCGTTCCGGGTGGGGCAACGTTGAATCCTCCTGTGATGCCATGTGCCATTATTGTGCCCTACATCCTGCAGCAGCCGCAGCCGGGCCTCGTGCATGAGCCGCCAGAGAGTCGCCGATGGCAGGAGAACCGCATACCTGAACCGAATCGATTATGGACAGCAACCAGGAGGGCGGTATGGCTAAGCGACCGAACATTGTGTTTTTACTGGCTGACGACTTGGGGTACGGCGACTTCGGCGCGTTCAACAACGGGTTGTCGCACACGCCTGCATTGGATGCGCTCATGACCGAGAGCGTGTGCTTAACACAGCACTACACGGCTTCACCTGTGTGCAACCCATCGCGTGCCTGTCTGCTGACCGGGAGGTATCCGCATCGCACGGGTTCGATTGATACGCTGGAATGGCGCGGTCTGGAGCGTCTGTCATTGCGTGAGACAACTCTGGCGCAGATGCTGCAGCGCAACGGCTACACCACCGGCCTGGTGGGTAAGTGGCATCTCGGCGCGTTTGATCCGGCCTACCATCCGATGAATCGGGGCTTTGATGAGACCATCTGTTTCCGCGGCGGCATGCACGACTACTGGCAATGGCGCCTGGAACGCGGAAAGAGCGTGCTGCGCGCAGACGGCCGCTACCTTACCGATGTCTGGGCGGAGGAGGCCGTGCAGTTCATCGAACGCCGGCGCATGGATGAACCGTTCTTTCTGCACGTGACCTTCAACGCGCCGCATACCCCGCTGCAGGCGCCCGAAGAAGAGATAGAGCCGTTCCTGGGCGTACCTGGGATCAACCGAGGCGTGGCCACCCTGTACGGTATGATCCACCGCATGGATACCGCTGTGGCGCGCATACTGGAGACGCTTGACCGGCGCGGCCTGCGCGATAACACGATCGTGTTCTTCACCAGCGATAACGGCCCGCAGTTCGGCGGCGCGGGTGAAGAGTGCCTGGACCGGTTCAACTGCCACTGGGCGGGCGCCAAAGGTGTGGTGTATGAAGGCGGCATCCGTGTGCCGTTGTTCGTTCGTTGGCCCGATGGCTTGCCGGCAGGGGTGAGTACCGACCGCATGGTGCATTTCAGTGACTGGCTGCCTACCATACTGAGCATGACCGGTACGCCGTTGCCAGAGCAGAACCTGCCTCTGGACGGGATCAATATACTGCCGGTGCTGCAAGGATGGGACGGCCAGGTGCAAACGCGGCGTTTCTGGCAGTGGAATCGCTACACTCCGGAAATCACGTCCAACGCGGCCGTTCGCGACGGCGACTGGAAATTGGTACGGCCCTGCATCGCCGAGTCAATGTACATACCGCCCTACGAGATACCCTGGCATCATGACGCCATGTATAACCACGACAAGTACCTGATTGATGGGATTATCCGAGAGCCGCAGCCGGAACGTCACATGCCGGCTGCACCGGCGCCTGAGCTGTATAACCTGGCAACCGATCCGTTGGAGCAGCACAACCTCGCTGACAGCGAACCGGAGCAGGTAGGACGCCTGCTTCGATTGCTGGAGACCTGGTTCGATGAGGTGGATGCCGAACGGCGGTCGTTAACGGATGTCTGGCCGAACTGTTGTTCGGCCGGTTGACTGTCTGACGGTTCAGGCCCGGATATCAAGCAGCGCGGAGTCGCCAGCCGGCAGCACGAACTCCAATGTGCAGTTATGATCGGATGTGACCCGCCCGCGAGCCAGGTCGCGCACACGCACCGGATGCGTAAAGGTCAGTGACACATTCCGGAACCGTTGGTAACTGCGGTTGACCACCCACAGCAGCCAACGGTTGGAGGGGCCGCGGTGTTCCGCCAGCAGTAGTCCCGAGGACGCTCGGTCCAATTCCATTTGTCCTGGCGTCCAGGCGCGGCACATCGCCGGTACGGGCGGTGTGTGCGCCGTTTGCACCAGGCGTGTCTGCAGCAGTGCCGGGGACAACGACTGCACCCAGAGGTTCACGCTGCGCAAGATGCGTGCGGTGCGTGTCGGCGTACCGTCCGCGTTGAACGGCGCATGCGTAAACGCGATGCTGTCTGATGCCTGCGAACGGCCGGTGAACCATTGCAACCCGCGAGCGCCATACGCCAGCGCGCAAGCTGCCTGGAAACGCAGCGACGCCAGCGTGGGCGGGACAATGCCGCCCCACGAGCAGCATGCAGGGTAAAACCACAGCACCTTGCCGTGAGCCAGGCTCAGGTCGCTCCATGTCTGCAGATCGGTGAAGAACGTGTCACCAGGGCCTTTCTCGGTGATCGTGTAGTGATCAAACGACAATACATCGGGGTTGACCTTCTGGACGAACTCGCGTGCGAACGCCGGGTAGTCATCGGGATACCTGTATACACCGTAGGATGGAAACATGGCATTCACAGGCAGCCGATCGGGATCCAATTGGCGCAGCCATGCATAGACTTGGGCGACCGCGGTGAAGTGCTCGCGATGCGGTTCATCCCATACGTAATACCCGCCTAGAGCGGGATACCCTTTAAAATCCTGAACCAGTCCGGCGACTAGCTCCTGACAGGGGCTGGACTGATTGGTGATGCGGCTATGATCCGTGATGATATACCGCATGCCGAACTGCTGGCAGGCGGTCAGCACGCGTCGGTGTTCATCGGTTGACAGGCGGTCTGCGGCGAACTCTGCGGGAGTGTTGCTCTCCAGGGTGTTCAACCCCATGTCGTGCAGCATGCGGACCATGGCCTCGACAGGGTCACCCGGCCGGATGGCACTGAATATGGAGAGGGTTAACTGGTTACGCCACCAGGGTGATGTCTGAGAACTCATACGCATGGAGCCTCCTGAATGGTGCCCTGAAGAACACCCCGTTCAGGTAAAAGTGTACACGCCATGGGCTGTATCCGTATTGAGCCGATTCCGGTTGCTGTGGCGCCGCTGCCTGCGGAACTGTGTGACGGCGTCGTCTGGTGATGGGACCGCATGTATTGTGCGGTTAGGAGCGTGAATGCGTAACTTCTGCGTATACCGTAAGGCATATGGCAGGAATCGAGGCGACTCGGGTTATATATCACGTAGTGTGACAAATACTTCGCACAAATGGCGTGCGGCCGTTCGGCAGAGCGGCCTGCGCGACACAGGGGGAGGCAACGATGTCTTTTACACGCGAGTTGGACCGGTACCTGCGTTCCTTCCAGGGCGCACTGGGACAGACACACGCGCTGGTAGAGCGGCTGCACGCACAGTTAGACTTTGCCAGTCAATTATTGGTAAATCATCCCGATCAGGCTGAAGAGTGGCGCGGACTGATCCTGGAGGCCGCGCGCTTGGCCACCGAAGCGGCTGTAGCCGGTAAGGGCCGCAATGAAGTCTTGCGGCTGGCTGAAGAGACGCTGCAGCCGATCTCCGCAGTGGCCAAACAGTACACGATCCACTGCGTGGGTCATGCCCATATCGACATGAACTGGATGTGGGACTGGCCGGAGACAGTGGCCACTGTAAACGACACGTTCAGCACGGTTATCAAACTGATGCAGGAGTTCCCTGAGTTCCGTTTCTCACAGAGCCAGGCCTCCGTGTATCAGATCATGAAAGACTACCTGCCCGAGTTGGAGGCAAAGGTTAAAGAGAAGGTCGCCAGCGGACAGTGGGAAGTCACCGCGAGTCAGTGGGTCGAGGGTGATAAGAACCTGGCTTCCGGTGAGATCCTCTGCCGGCACCTGCTGTATACCAAGCGGTTTTTCCAGCAGGAATACGGGCTTCCGCTAGATGCGGTTGCGATCGACTGGGAGCCGGATACCTTTGGTCATGCGCATACACTTCCGGGAATCCTGGCGCAGGGCGGCGTCAGGCACTACTACCACCATCGGGCGGGACAGGGGCCGCGCCTGTACACCTGGCGCGGTAAAGACGGCTCCGAAATGATCGTGTTCGATGACCGACATCAGGGTTACAACGGTCAGATGCAGACCGCCTTCGCACGTTACGTGCTGGAACTGGAACGCGAGACCGGCGTCAAGGACTACCTGCATGTGTTTGGTGTTGGCGACCACGGCGGCGGTCCCACCCGCGCATTGGTACGCCGCGCCATCGAATTGAACAGTTGGCCGGTGTTCCCCAATGTGGTGTTCAGTACCACACGGGAGTACTTTGAGAAGGTCGCCGCAACCAACACAGGGCTGCCGGTGGTGGACAAGGAACTGAACTTCGTGTTCCAGGGCTGCTATACCGCCCAGAGCAACATCAAATGGGCCAACCGTAAAGGCGAGTGCTTCCTGGGCGAAGCCGAGTGGGCCGCACTGCTGGGGCGGTCTTGGGCGAACATTCCATATCCTGCGGATGACCTGTATGTGGGCTGGCGGCACATCATGTTTAACCAGTTCCATGACATCCTGCCAGGGTCAGGCGTCCATGCCACCTACACCTACGCACAGGGTATTTTCCAGGAGACTATGACCCGCACGACCATGGCCAAGACGCGTGCGATGCGCGCCGTTGCCGACCGCGTGAAGACCGCTTCCATCTGCGGTTGCGGCGCCGTCGCCGGTGACGGTGGTCTCGGTTATGGTCCGGGCGATGTGCCTGCTGTCGGTGCGGTATCGCGGCGCGGTGACGGACCAGCCGGATGTGACCCGTATGTGGTGTTTAACCCATCGCCCTGGACGCGTGACGAAGTGGTCTCTGTACGTCTGTGGGATCGTCACCACGGTGCAGGCCATGTAGTGGTTCGCGATGAACAGGGCGTGGAGCTTCCAGTGCAGTTCCACAATCAAGGGAACTACTGGGGCAACCACTTCGAAGAGGTGAGCTTCCCGGTCAAGGCGATTCCCGCCATGGGATACCGGGCGGTCACCGTGGAGTACAGTCCGGAACCGCCGCAAGTCGAAGCGCCTGCCCGTGCAGATAACGGCTGGGTTTGGGACAAAGCCGATCACGACACCCCGGGTTTTGTGATCGAGAACGAGTACCTGAAGCTGCAGATGGAGCCGGGGTCAGGAGCCATCATCAGCCTGGTGGAAAAAGCTTCGGGACGCGAGTTTGTGCCCTGCGGCCAGAAGCTGGGTGCGTTGGAACTGAGCCAGGAAAACGTGCATGGAATGACCAGTTGGGTGATCGGCCAGATCATCGAACGGCAAGTGATTCAGACAGGTGCGACGTTGCAGTTGATCAACTCCGGGCCATGGCGCAGCACCATTCGTGTCACCAACACGCTGGGTAAAGAGAGCCGGTACACGCTGGATGTTACGCTGAACGCCGGTTCGCCGGTGGTTGATTTCACACTCAACGTGTTCTGGATCGAGCGGGGATCACCCGAGACCGGTGTGCCGATGCTTCGTGCGCTCTTCCCGGTGGCGGTCACCGACGGTCGGGCGACTTTCGAAGCTCCCATGGGCAGTGTCGAGCGGCCCACAGACGGCAAAGAGGTGCCGACGCAGCGCTGGATGGATTTAAGCGATGCGGAAGCCGGCGCGACGCTGGTGAACGATTGCAAATATGGGTGCAGCGTGGATCGGAACCTCATGGCGCTTACCCTGCTGCGCAGTTCCTATGATCCGGATCCGCTGCCGGAGCCGGGACAACACGTCATCCGGTTTGGATTGCGGCCGCATACCGGCGCGTGGAGCATCAATCAGAGTGTGCGGTTGGGCTATGACTTCAACCTGCCTGTGACGCCGGTCAACACCGGTTGCCATGACGGGGAACTGCCCGCCAGCCAGGCGTGGCTGGAACTGCTGAGCGACGGTGTGATGCTGAGCGGTGTCAAAGCGGCGGAAGACGGTGAGGGCGTGATCGTACGCCTTTACGAGACCGAAGGCAAGCCTGTGCGCGCGCAGGTGCGCTTACCGCTTGCGTGCTGTTGTGCGTCCGCCTCGCTGGTGGATGTGCTGGAGCAGCCCGTGGAGGGGGGTAACGTCAGCCTGGAGCAGGGCGTCCTGCAAGTGGACATCCCGGCGAACAGCTTCGTCAATGTCCGTGTGATCGGCAGCGGCTGCTAAACCCGCTGACGGTTGAACCACACGCCCCGCGGCTCCAGGCCGCGGGGCTTTCTGCTGCGACATGGTTGTCAACAGTCGGTGTGCGGACAGATAGGGTATTGTGGCGCCCTCGGAGGGATTCGAACCCCCGACGCCCTCCTTAGGACGGAGGCGCTCTATCCACTGAGCTACGAGGGCGCGCACCACGTATTATACCAGCCGTGCGAATTGCACGCGTCGCGCCTGCCTGTTACCATGAAGGCGACACGGTTTTCAATGGTTCGGTGCCGTTGACGACCGCGGGAGGTATGCGTTGCGATCTGTTCTGACATGCGTCGCTTGCATTGCGCTGACTGCAGCGGCGTCGTCAATGGTCCTTTCACAAGGCAGTCCGAGCACGCCGGGGCCGGCTGCCGCATCGGCGAGGCCCACAGCCCGCGTGGCATCGGTGCGTGTGGTGAACAACCGAATAGAGGTGTCGGCCACAGCCCAGGTGACGTTTCGTCTGCTGCACCTGCAAGCGCCGCCGCGGTTGCTGGTCGACATGGAACCCTGCACGCTGGACCGGTCTCAGACCCCGCTACCCGCACCGCCCTATCCGGCCGGTGTGACCGGTATACGGCTGGGTCAGTTCCAGCCCACTATCGCCCGTGTGGTGCTTGATGTCGAGTCGGGCGTCACCGGTGAGATGCAGGTGCAGGGCTTGACCGCCCGGGTAAGCCTGCGTACTGGGGCAACACCGCCGCGTCAACCGCAGGTGTCAGCACCGCGTCCGGTCGCGCAGGGTCAACCGTCTCGGCCGGGGACGAATAACGCCTCCTCTGCGCCGTCTCCATCCAGGCCGGCAGCCAGACCGCCCACCCCGGCAGCGCCGCCCACACAGGTGCAGGCAGCCCGGTGGACGCTGGCCAATGGAGAGTTGCAGCTGTCGCTGCAGATGAGCGCGCCGGTGAAACCCCGGCTGATACCGATGCAATCCGGCTATGGCTTACGCATCGAACTGCCGTCCGCGTCGGTTGCGCCGGATGTTTCGCTGGAACCCGAAGCGTTTCGGCCTGTGGTCGATCGGGTGCTGACCCAGGTCCGGGAGGGGCTGGTTGCGTTCGTGTTGAGTTCGGCCAAGCCCGTGGCCGTTGACGTACGCACCGACAACGGTTCGGTGACCATTACAGCCAGGCAACCCCGCAATGTGGGCATGCGGGCGCGCGATCTCATCGTTTGTGTCGATCCGG
Source organism: uncultured bacterium (assembly GCA_964535125.1). GTDB lineage: Bacteria > Armatimonadota > HRBIN16 > HRBIN16 > HRBIN16 > CAZHSN01. Next base: position 30,483 of record CAZHSN010000013.1, on the reverse strand, counting down.
GACATGGCGGGCAGTCTCCGGGCGCTGTCGGGCGCGCATCCGACTACTCGGTCTCCGAAAAGGATATCGTGCTGGCCGTCGCCGCGCGGCTGAAGGCCGAACTGGAGAAGGAAACGTTTCAGGTTGTGATGACGCGCGTTGACGACAGCACAGTGGATCTGGGAGAGCGCCCGCGGATCGCCACTAACGCCGGAGCGCACGTGTTCATCAGTCTGCACTGTGACAGTAACTCGCGTCCGAACACCGCCAGCGGGACCAGCACCTATTACCACACCACACAGGCAGACAGCCTGGTGCTGGCTCAGGCGCTGCATGCCTGGCTGGCGCCTGCCACAGGGCTGCCCAACCGGGGCATCCGGCAGGATACGCGCATCTATGCCACCGGTTTCGGCGTGTTGCGGCGCGCCACCATGCCCGCAGTGCTGGTGGAGCTCGCGTATATTAACAATGACCGCGATCGGGAGCAATTGCTTAATCCCGCATGGCAGCAGAAAACGGTAGAGGCGATTGTTCGCGGATTGAAGGCGTATTTACACGGCGAAAACATCGACCAGCAGCAGGTGCCCGCACCGGTGGAAGATCCGCAAGCCGCACCGGGTCTGCAGGGCTCGGAGCCGATCGACTGAGTCCGGACGAGGGGAGGAGAGATGAAGCAGCGAACGCAGGTGGTTTTGATCCTTCTCTGTCTGGCTGCCGGATTCGCACTTGGGTTGCGGTGGAACACAATTAACCAGGACCTGAAGCCATCCACCCGGCAGGTGTTGGTCTATGTCGCCCGTTCTAACACGGTGGGCGAGCGGCTGGTGGCCCGTGTGGTGAGCATCTCAGCGGATATGGACCCATTGGATGGCGCAGTGCGCGCCCTGGTGAACCAGCCGGATGGGGCGTTTCCGTTGGGCACCTCGGTGCTGTCGGTCACGCGCAGCGGTTCATTGGTGACCGTTGACTTCAGTTCCCGTCTGGTCGAAGGATTTAACGGCGGATCGCAGCGAGAGGCCGACCTGTTGGGCTGTCTGCAGATGACTGTGGGCCAATTCGCCGGCATTGAACGGATCACCATTCTGGTGAACGGTAAGCCGGTGGACACCATCGGCGGGCACTTTGAAATAGATGGTCCGATACCGGTTCGACCGGTGATGGGCGCGCCCCAGGGTTGACACGCACCCGTTCTTTCCCAGACTGAGTGGGAGGAACGGTATGTGGCACTATTCACCTAGCAAGGTGCTGTCCTGCGCCTACCGGTGGTGGCATTGGCGTCCGCACCGAACGCAGCGCGTCTGGATGATGGACCGCAGCCCCATCAAGGTGGCGGCCTGCGGTCGACGGTGGGGCAAGACCGAGGCGCTGGCGGTCGAGTGTGCCGCGCTGACCGCGCTGAAACCGGGATGTGTACAACTTGTTGTCGCGCCAACGCACGCACAGGCGCGACTGCTGTATGAGCGGGCCGCCGATCTATGCAGCCAAATGCCCGATGTGACGGTTCAACGTCGTGAGACCCCCTGGCCCCATTTGCGGGTGGGCGGCAGTGTACTGGCGGCGCGTACCGCAGGACGGAACGGCGCCGGGTTGCGCGGCGGATATGCCGACCGGATCATCGTGGATGAAGCGGCGTACGTGCCCGACGCGGTGATCGCCGAAGTGCTGATGCCGATGCTGGCCGATCGGCAGGGGCAGTTGGTGCTGCTGAGTACGCCGAACGGGATGAACCACTTTTTTCGCTGGTTCAGCCTGGGCGAGTCAGCAGAGTCGCGGGTCCGCTCATTCCGATTTCCCACCGAGGCCAATCCCGCGATTTCAACCGAGATTCTGCACATGCAGCGGAGACTGCTCTCGGCCCGTCAGTATGCGGTGGAGTACGAAGCACTGTTTTGTCAGTCGGCCGGATCGGTGTTCAGCGATGCAGCCTTGCAGCGGGCGGTGTCGGTCTATACACAACACCGCGTGACAGACGGCGAGCATCGTCTGGCTGGTGTGGACTTCGGCCGGTACCGCGACTTTACGGCGGTCGCAGCACTGGCATCGTGCGGTCCCGTGTACTTGGTACACTGGTACGGTCAGCTGCCGCAGATCGGTTGGTCAGCGCAAGCCGATCTGCTGTGCGGTCTGATGTCCGAGCATCGGGTAACATCGGCGGCCTGTGATGCGACCGGTGTCGGAGATCCGGTAATCGAAATGGTGCAGCAGTCGCTGATGCAGCGGCGCCTGCCGGTGCGCCTGTGGCCAGTGGTGATGTCTGCACAGGCCAAGCGCCGGATGGCGGAACGGCTGGCGATCGGTATGGAGCAGGGCCGACTAGGCATACCCGATGGAGGGGAACTGCTGGCTCAACTGCGCGCATATGCGGCCAGTGACCTGTGCGCCGGCGGCGTTCGCATGGAGGCCGCGCACGGCGGGCACGATGATCTGGTGTGTGCGTTGATGCTCGCCTGGGAACTGACCGGGGCTTCTGCGGGATGGAGCGCGCTCAGTTCGGAATAGAGGCGCCGCGCATCGCCGCGGAACCGGATGAAAGGACTACACAGATGGAACAACACAATCCACAGACGACTTGTGCGGAGCCAACGACCGTGGGGTTTGACAGTGCCTGCCTCCATGCGGTGACGCAGGACCTGTCGCGTCTGACCGGAGCCAAGGTTCAACGCATTGTACAGCCTGACAGCACGTCGGCGGTCCTGAGCGTGTATCATCCGGCCGCAGGCGAGGTGTGGTGGCTGCTGGACCTCTCGCCCGCCATGCCTCGAACTCACCTGATCTCACGGAAACGCGGCGGGTCTGGTACGCCGTCGGCATTCTGCATGACCCTGCGGAAGTATCTGGAGGGCGGCCGGCTTCTTTCCGTGGCTCAGCGCGGGTTTGACCGTATCCTTGATGTGGAGATCATCGGATTGGAAGGCCGCCGGTATCTGCTGACGGCGGAGTTTATGGGGCGTCACAGCAATCTGCTGTTGGTGGACGATCACGACACCATCCTGCAGGTGCTTCGGCCGGTTCCCAAACGCCTCAGCCGGTATCGTGAGGCGCTGCCTGGCCGTCCCTACCTTCCCCCACCGGCTCGCGAGCGTCTCAATCCGTTAGTTGCCGAACACTGGGATGCGGTTGCTCTGCCCGAAGAGCCTGACCAGTGGACGGCGGAGTTAGGCCGCCGGTTTGACGGCATCGGCCGGATGGCCGCGTATGAACTGAACTGCCTGGCGGTCCGATCGGTATCTGCATCGCAATACCTTGAGCAGGCGCGTGCGCTGTTTGCCCGGCTGACCGAAGGTCCGGCCGTGGTGATCCGCCGAGAGGACGGTACGGTCGCCGGCGCCTGGCCGGTGGCGCCCGCTTCGATTCCTTCTGTGCGGTTGAGTCACCGCGAGAGCATACACCTTGCACTGGAGTATGCTTTCGGGGCCATTCAGGATGTGGACCGCCTGGAGCAGCGCCGGCGAACGCTGCGGGGGATGCTGCAGCGCAACTTGGACAGGCGGCAGCAGGCGCTGGAGCAACTGGATCGGGGGGTGCGGGAGGCTGAGCATGCCGACCGTTACCGCCTGTATGGCGAGATGCTGCTGGCTCAACCCGCTTCGGTTCCGGAAGGGGCCGAGACGGTCCTTCTGGAAAACCTGTATGAACCCGATGCGCCACTGGAGATACGGCTGGACGCCACATTGAGCGTACATGAGAACGCCGAGCGCTACTTTGACCGCGCCCGGCGCGCCGTGAAGACCGCAGCCCGGTACTCCACCATGCGTGACGAGATGCAGGACGCGGTGATCAGACTGCGTGACGCGATCGCTCAGGTGGAGTCCGCGGAACGGTTCGATCAGTTGGAGGCCATCCACCGCCAGGCCGCCGTGGAGGGCTGGATGGCCCAGCAGGAGCCCGTCCGTCCCGGAGTGGAGACGCGCAGCGAGTTTGAAGGCAGGCGCATCAGCCGGTACACCTCACCGGATGGGTTTGAAACGCTGGTGGGAGAAAACGCGCTGGCCAACGACTACCTGGTTCAACGCGTCGCGCGGCCTGACGACTGGTGGTTGCATGTGCGGGGCGGCGTGAGCGGCCATGTGGTGATCCGAACGGCGGGCAAACCCGAGAGGGTACCTAAGCGTACGCTGGAATGGGCGGCTGAACTGGCGGTCCGGCACAGCGCCAGCAAGCATTCCTCTCTAACCGCGGTGGACTATACGCTGCGGAAGTACGTGCGACGTCCCCGCAAGGGTGCGCCGGGGTTCGTTACCTACACGCACGAAAAGACGTTGCACGTGGGAGCGTGACAGGCAGTGAGATGCAGTACTGCCGGCCGCGGGCCGCCGGCAGTACTGAGAGAGAGGGTTAGCGTTGCTTCAGGCGCGCCTGCATCACCACATCGCGTACACCGGGGCGGTTCTTGATGGTCGTGGTCAGTTTTTCCAGTTCACTGGTCATATCAATGGCCGCTTTGTTCGGCGGTTGTATGATGCCGGTGAGATAGACCACCCCCCGCGTGACGTGCAGGTCGAACTGCGTCAGGTCGATGGGCCGTTTGGCCACTTCATGTAACAGCGCGCGTCGCAACTGGGCGTCTTCAACGGATGACATGATGGCCACCTCCTGTTGTAGAGAACAAAAGCGACTATTGCAGGCTGCGTATAGAATATGACGCATGTGTGCCGTTAGGCAGTTCATCGAACCTGCCGGCAGAGGCAGGCCATAATACTGGTTTCTTGGCGTTGCGGATGACGCCTTCCGGCAGTGCGCATCAGGGCACGGCAGACGCGACGTCTGCAGTGAGTACAGCCGTTAGCCGTCAGTGACTGTATACGGGTACAACATGGATGTACATGCGCCGCGCCGCGTAGGAAGGCGGCGATTCAGGAGGTCGTCGTGTTGGATGCCGTGCTTCTGGCACGTTTGCAGTTTGCCCTAACTGTGGCGTTTCATTTTTTGTTCCCTCCTCTGACCATCGGCATGGCCTGGCTGATTGTGGGCATGCTGAACCGCTACCGCAAGACGGGTGATCCGTTTGACCGGTCGCTGGCGCGTTTCTGGGTGCGCCTGTTCGGCATCTCATTCGCCGTCGGTGTCGCCACTGGAATCACCATGGAGTTCCAGTTCGGCACCAACTGGGAACGGTACTCGCGGTTTATGGGAGACATCTTCGGCGCCCCCCTGGCGGCGGAGGCCCTGACGGCGTTTTTCCTGGAGTCTACCTTTCTGGGCGTATTGCTGTTGGGCTGGAACCGCGTATCGCGGGGTGTGCTCTGGTTCTCCAGCCTGATGGTGGCCATTGGCTCCACGCTGTCGGGCTTTTGGATCCTGTTGGCGAACTCCTGGCAGCAGACGCCGGCCGGTTACCGCATTGTCGGCGAACGCGCGGAGATGACGGATTGGTACCTGGCGTTTTTTAACCCCTCCATGTGGCCCCGCTTTTTCCATACGATTGACGCCGCCTTGATGACCGGTTCGCTGTTTGTGCTGGGTGTGTCCGCCTGGTACCTGTTGCAGGGACGCTTCCAAGCGTTTGCCGGTCGGTGCGCCAAACAGGCCATGATCTGGTTTGCCGTCGCAGCGCTGCTGCAGTGGCCGTTGGGTCACTGGCATGCGCAGAACACCGGGGAGCACCAGCCGGCGAAACTGGCAGCGTATGAGGCGCACTTCGAATCGATGAGCAAGGCGCCGATGAACCTGATCGGCTGGCCGAATCTGGACAAGCAGCGGTTGGATTTTCCGGTGCAGATACCCGGACTGCTGAGTTTTCTTTCGGGAAATGACGTCAACCATGTGGTCATTGGTTTGAAGGCGTTTCCCCGCGACGAGTGGCCGCCGGTCATCCCGTTGTTCTTTACCTTCCGGGCCATGGTGGGGCTGGGTTCGCTCTTCGCGCTGTACGCCCTGTTGGGGTTATGGCTATGGAGGCGTGGCAGCCTGCTGACTGCACGACCGTTCCTGTGGCTGACCATCCTGATGGTTCCTCTGCCTTTTGTGGCAAACAACCTGGGGTGGTTTGTGACCGAAGTGGGGCGGCAGCCGTGGATCGTGCAGGGGCTTTTGCGGACCAATGACGCGGTATCTGTGGTTGTTCCCGCCTGGCAGATACTGGCGACCATCATCGCGTTTCTGGGGGTCTACGCGCTGGTGTTTGCGGCTTGGGCGTTGGTGGTTGGAAAGATGATTGCCGCAGGTCCCGATGAAGCGGCCCGGGAAGGAGCGTCGCAATGAGCGGGTACGAGGTACTCTGGTTTGTACTGATCATGGTGCTGCTCTGCGGGTATATCGTGCTGGATGGGTTCGATCTCGGTGTGGGCGGATGGGCGTTGACGGCCCGCACTGAGGAGGCCCGATGGCGTATGATGCGATCCATCCTTCCCTATTGGGACGGCAACGAGGTGTGGCTCATCACCGGCGCCGGTGCGGTATTCGCGGCGTTTCCGCACGTCTACGCCACGGTGTTTAGTGGCTTCTACCTGGCCTTGATGCTGGTGCTGTTTGCGCTGATCATGCGGGCGGTTTCATTGGAGTTCTACCATCAGTTCGACTGGGTGTGGTGGCGCAAGATATGGGGGGTGTTTTTCGGGCTGTCCAGTCTGGTGGCGGCGCTGCTGTTCGGCGTGGCGGCCGGTAACCTGATTCAGGGCATTCCGCTGGATGCTCAGCATAACTACCATGCCGGATTGATCGGTCTGATCAATCCGTTCAGCATTCTGGTCGGAGTTACCGTACTCGCGATGACCGTGATGCATGGCGCGTTGTTTCTGGTGATGAAGACCGATGGCGAGATATCGGCTGAGGCTCGGCGTAACGCCCAAAGCGCCCACGCGGTGTTTGTGGTGCTGTTGCTGACATGCTTCGCGGTGGCGATAACCTCGCATGCCCATCTGTTGACGAATTACCTGCACCTGCCGGTACTCTGGCTGCTTCCACTACTTGCCGTGGTGTTTGCCGCCAGCGCCGGTGTACAGAATGCTCAGGAGCGGCCCACACAGGCGTTTCTGATGTCGGTTGCATGTGTCGTCGCCATCTTCGCCACGCTGAGTGCGGCGGTGTACCCCAATCTGGTATATGCCAGCAATAACCCGGATTTGAGCCTGACCATCTTCAACGCGCGATCCGGGGTGTATACCTTGCGCGTCATGAGCGTGATCGCCTTCCTGGTGCTGCCGGTCATCGCGATCTACAGCGTGTGGGTGCACTTGATCTTCCGCGGAAAGGCCACGGATGAGCACGCCTATTAGGCGTGATGACGGCCTGACCGGCGTGCTGCTCATGTCGCATGGAGCGGCGCGCGACGAAGCGGATGTGGAGCGCTGGCTGACACGGGTGCGCGGAGGACGCCCGCCTTCGGCTGCCGAAGTTCAGCGCTCCATTGAGAAGCTGCGCCGGATCGGGGGATCACCGCTGCAGGAGATCACCGCCCGACAGGTGGATCGCGTACGCGACCGGTTTGGTCTGTCGGTGTACCATGGCGCCCTGTTCCAGGACCCCACGATCGACAGCGCCGTGCAGGCCGCGCGCGCCGACGGCGCCGTGAACCTGATCGCCGCCGCGTTGGCGCCGCACTACAGCGAAGCCGGCTCCGGACGGTACTTCCGTGCCGCAGCCGCAAGTGCGGAAGCCGCCGGGATCACGTTGACCTGCGTGCGCGACTGGTGGGACAGTCCTCACCTGACGCAGGCATGGGTGGACCGCCTCCATCGGGCAGACGCGGCCCGCCCGGGCACGCATGTGCTGTATGTGGCGCACAGCCTGCCCGCCGGAGACGACCAGACGGCCGGTGGATATGCGCACACGCTGCAGCGTCACGCCGAACAGATCAGCGCGGCCGCCGGGATCGCAAGCTGGACACTGGCCTGGCAGAGCGAACCTCCCGGCGTACAGGGGTGGTTACGGCCAACAGCGCATGAAATGGTCAGCCAGTTGGCCGCGTTGGGTGTCTCTGTAGTGGTGGTCTGTCCCATCGGGTTCATCAGTGATCATCTGGAGGTGCTGTATGATCTCGACATTGTGTTGCAGGGACACGTCACCGGCCTGGGCATGGTCTATCGACGATGTGCTTCGATGAATGAGGACGACGCACTGATCACTGCGTTGTGTTCCGCCATATCAACTCAACTCAAGGAGTGACCATATGCGACTGTTCCCATGGGCCCTGCTGGGCGTCTGTCTGGTCGGGTGTTGCCAGTCGGTTTCGTTTGCCGCCGCGCGCGACGGATTGCGAGCAGGGGTGGCCCGGGCAGACATTACGCCGGCGCGTCTACCCTATCTGGCCGGGTATGCGATCAACCGCAAAGCGCTGGATGTGCATGACCCGATTACCGCGACGGCGCTGGTGCTGGATTATAACGGGGAGCGGGTTGCACTGGTCTCGGTGGATCTGATCGGTCTGTTCCGCCCGGCCATTTTGCAAATCCGGCGTCAGGTGAAACTGGTGCCTGCGGCTCGGGTCCACATCGCCGCAACGCACACCCATAGCGGACCGGACTCCATGGGTATGTGGGGCCCTGATATGTTGACCAGCGGCGTGGATAAGGTCTGGTATGCAGGAGTGAAGGACCGACTGGCCCGGCTGGTTGATGAGGCGGCTGAGAACCTGACCCCGGCGGAGTGTCGTGTCGGCGCCATCGAGTTGACCGGTGTAGCTAAGAACTGGCGGATCGACGTGATGGACAACACGCTCACGGCATTACAACTGCGGACGCGCGAGGGCAAACCGCTGGCCACTGTGGTGAATTATGCGGTCCATCCGGAGGTGATGAACCGCAGCACGGTGACTGCCGACATGGTGCACTTCATGCGCCAGGAGATAGAGACCCGTTACGGCGGCCTGTCGGTGTTTCTAAACGGCGCACTGGGCGGCATGGTGTCACCCGACCCTCGCAAGGACGCCGACCGATGGGCTGAGTGCGAACGTCTGGGGCGGATCATGGGCGACCACGCATTGCGTGCGGTGGACGGGCAGCCATGGATGGCCGACCTGCCGATCCGGCAGCAGTCGCGCGTGTTCCGCGTTCCTCTGGAGAATCCCCGGTTCATCCTGGCCCATCAGGCGGGGGTGTTCGCCGAGTCGATCGGCTCGAAGACTCACGAAGTCACCACAGAGGTGCATCGGTTGACGTTGGGTCCTCTGGAGATCGTCACCATGCCGGGCGAGGTGTTTCCGGCACTGGGACTGCAGATACGGGGCCGTATGAAGTCCGCATTCCGTATGCCGGTCGGGTTGTGCAATGACGAGTTGGGCTACATCATGCCGGAGTCTGACTTCGGGTTGAAACTGTACCGGTATGAAAGCTCCGTCAGTGTGGGTCCGTTGGTCGGACCCCGCATGATGGATGCGGTGGCGGCGCTGTGCGGGCCTCGCGAAATCACACGCTATGATCCGTCGTCGGTATTGGCCGTGCTGGTCCAGGACCTCGTAGATGACCGCTTCCGCGGGCGCAAGTTGAACGGCACATTGAGGATGCGGGTGACCACCACCGGACAGGTTCAGGGAACAGTGTATGTGACGGTGGCGGACGGCGCCGTGCGCTGCTCTGCGGACAAGACACGCGAACCGGTGGATGTGGGGGTGACCGCCGACATCGCCGATCTGGCTGCGATAGCTTCGGGACGTCTGGATCCCCTCAAGGCGCTGACCGGCGGCAAGATCAGCGTGGAGGGCGATATCACCAAGCTGATGCTGATGGCGATGTTCTAACACGCGGTGGAACCGCAGTCAGTTGATAAGCTGACTGCGGTTCCGCTTGCGCAGCTTGTTGAACGCGCGTTGTTCGATCTGGCGCACACGTTCCCGAGAGATGCCCAGTTCCATTCCCACTTCATCCAGCGTGCGCGAGACGCCATCAAGGATACCGAACCGCAGACGGATGACGTCCCGTTCACGCGGGCGCAGCGCTTTCAGAGCGATATCGATCTGATCCCGGCGTTCGGACTGCTCAGCAGCGTCCACCGGTGACTCGGCGTTGGTGTCTTCAATGATATCGAACAGCTGATTGTCGTCTTCATCTCCAAACGACATATCCAGTGACAGCGGTTCGGGCAGCACGCGCAAGATCGTCTGCAGGCGCTCAGGCGACATGTCCAACGCCTCCGCTAACTCCTCATTGGTGGGTTCCCGGCCCATCTGCTGGATCAGGTTCGTCCGCCGGATGATCAGTCTGTTGATCAGATCGACAATGTGTACAGGCAGCCGTATGGTCCGCGCCTGATCGGCAATGGCGCGCGAAATCGCCTGCCGAATCCACCAGATGGCATAGGTGCTGAATCGGTACCCCTTCGTGTGGTCGTACTTTTCCACCGCGCGCATCAGGCCGATGTTGCCTTCTTGGATAAGATCCGCAAAACTGAGTCCGCGTGTGGAGTAACGCTTCGCCACGGAGATGACCAACCGCAGGTTATGCTCTGTGAGCGTCTTACGGGCCTGTTCATCTCCCATATGAACCAGGCGCGCCAGACGGTTGCATTCATCGGGGTGCAATAGCGGCCGTCGGCCGGCTTCACGCAGCCAGGCAAACACCGAGTCATCGACTGTGTTACGGCGGCTGCGCCGCGCGTCTTCGCGGATGGCCTCTTCCAGCAGCGCGTCCACTTCGTGATCATGAGCCGGCTCCACGACGTCGATGCCGCGGCGCTCAAGATAGCTGATGGCCCGCTGCAGCGTGATGTGGTCGTCGGCGTCGATCTGAAGCGCGTCGATGACCTCTTCTGAAGAGACGAACCCCCGCGTCCGTCCGGTTTCGACCAGGTGGTCGAGATGTGTTTCGAACGGAATGGGATCACCTGCGTGCATAACGTTACCCGGACCCCGCCGCCGGGCTTGGAGGCCGATGCAGTTCGGCAACCAGGCGTTGGTACTCAAGGAACTCAGCGTCCTCCCGGATCTCGCGGGATAGACGCAACGCTTGGCGCCGCTTGGCCTGGTTGGCCAGCCACCGGGCGGAATCGCGGATCGCATCGCTCGAGAGGGGCTCCTCAGCGCTGAGACGCCGTGACGCCTGCTCGGATGCTGTGGCATCTTGCATCGACGCCAGCAGACTCGCCACATCAATAGGCATTTGCGCGGCGATCACGCGCAACAGGATGGCGCAAAACTGTTGTGCTCCCGGGCTCTGCATCAGCTCCGGGTTGACCACGTGGATCGCCTCTGTGCGCCACTCTTCCATGCATAAAGCGCGCAGGAGAGTGCTTTCTGCTACAATAGCCGCTCGCGTCAGTCCCTCGTCCACATCCGCCGGGGCGATGGGGCCCGCGCCCTCCGGTCGCAGCGGCGGCGGCGCGCTGGCCCCATACCGCTGGGCGCGCACCCGACGCTCGATTTCGCGGCGGATTTGGATCTCCGGAGTCGACGGATTGGTGGTGTAGGCCGGATGCAACGGCGCCAGTTGTACGATATAAGCCTCCCTGTCGAGTTGGCTCGGGATGGAGGCGAGGAGCGGTGTGGCTTCTTTCAGGGCGGCGATGCGGCCCGCAGGGACGCTGAGATCATACCGCGCCAGCACCTGATCAATCAAGAACTGAGTATAGGGAACCGCAGACTCTATGGCCGCACGCAACGCGTCAACGCCCTGAGCGCGCAACAGGCTGTCTGGATCGTGCGCGTCAGGCAACTTCACAATGCGTGGTTCCACACCATGCTCCTGCAGTTCCTGGCCGGCTTTGTGTGCGGCCTTCAGGCCGGCCGAATCGCCATCATAACACACATACACCACAGATGCGTACCGCTGCAACTCCTGCACGTGGTCTCGGGTGATCGCGGTGCCCATCGTCGCGACCGTCTCCCGCAGGCCGGCCTGGTGCGCCGCAATCACATCCATATACCCTTCACACAGGATGACCCGGCCGGAGTCGCTGATGGCCTGACGGGCGAGGTGCAGCGCATACACCACACGGCTTTTAACGAACAGAGGCGTTTCACTGGTGTTCAGATACTTTGGTGTCGCGTCACCAATGGCGCGGGCGCCGAAACCGATCACTTTTCCCTGCTTATCCCAGATGGGAAACATCAGCCGGTGCCGGAAGCGATCATAGACAGCGCCTGAGTCACTGGTGGACAGCAGGCCTGCCTCCAGTGCGACCGAGCGGTCAATGCCCCGCTCTTCCAGTCGCCTAAGCAGCCCCCGCCAATCATCAGGCGCGTATCCCAAGCCGAACGCGGTTATCATCTCTGCCGTCAGGCCCCGTTGGGTGAAGAGCGACCGGGCATCCTGGGATTGCTGCAGTTGGGCTTGGAACCAGGCGTGTGCGACGCGGTTGGCTTCCAGCAACGCCTGTCGCCTGTCAGCCGCGCCACGGTCCTGTGAACTGCCCTGTGGCCGGTAATCCAACCCTGCCCGTTCAGCAAGCAAACGCACCGCCTCGGGAAACGTCAGTTGCTCAGCTTGCATGACAAATGCGAACACATCTCCATACAACCCGCATCCGTAACAGCGCCATCGTTGTTGATCGGGCATGACAGTGAACGAGGGTGTCTTCTCCCGATGAAATGGGCACAGCCCTTTCCATGTACGGCCGGATCGCTGCAGTGTGACATGGTTCGATATCACCGTCACCACATCACTGGCCATCCGGACTGCGTTGACATCAGAGACTACACGCATGCTCATACTTCTATTATGGCCTGATAGCGCCGGTGGATGCCTGTGCTAGCACAACGGGGGCCGGCTAACCGCCGACCCCCGCGAGTTCGTTGCTGAAGACGTGTCAGTCCAGTGAGACACCCGGCCGCATGGTAGAGCCGGGACCTCCGCTGCGGCGTCCGCCCCCGCCGCCCATCATCGGGGCCGGCATACCGCCCATCGGGGGCATGGTCATCCCAGCGCCACCCATCATCGGCGGCATAGTCATTCCTGCGCCCATCATGGGACTGGCCGACGGGCCAGCTGATGCGCCGGCGCCACCGGATGCCGCCATCGACAGACCGGCGTTTGGACTCGGCCGGTCAGCCGACACGGTGATTGAGACAACTTTGTAGTCGATGAATTGGAATGCCAGATGCGCACTGGGGTACACCGCGTTCAGCGGCTTGCCATCAGCCAGCGCGAGGTTGGTTGGCCATCCGTACTTGTTGATAACATCCTTGAATGAACTGCCGAGAACGATGCCGCGGCTCGTACGGGCGGGCGTGCGGTTCTTCTGTCCTAGCTTGTCCTGGTATCCGATAGCGGTTACTTCCGTAACGCGGCCCCAGATGTTGGAGTTGGCGTCTGTGGGTTCCATATTGTCTACCGCGAACAGATAGAGCACCTGGTGTACACGGTCGAAGTATGACATCTCAATCTGGTCGTCATGGTAGGCCGCCCCCACCTCTTCACCCAGAGCCATTCCCAGCGATCCCACTGTAGACTGCCCGCCGGGACCAGATGTCGCGCCAGTTCCGGTAGATGCCGGACCGCCCATAGCGGGCATACCGGGCATGGTGCCGCCGCCGCCCATCATGGGCATGGGCATCCCGGTCGCACCGCCGCCCATGGGGGGCATGGTCATTCCAGCACCGCCCATCATGGGCATGGGCACACCGGCCGCGCCGCCGCCCATCGGGGGCATGGTCATTCCTGCACCACCCATCATGGGCATGGGCGCACCGGCCGCGCCGCCACCCATGGGGGGCATGGTCATTCCCGCGCCGCCCATCATGGGTATGCTGCTGCCTCCGGCTGCGCCGCCAGCGGTCGGCACTGCCGAACCGCCGCCGCTGCCGGGAACGAACAGCGCGGTGGGTGTACCCATAATATTGATCAGGTCACGGGCGCGGGCGCCTAAGCGTACACCCACCAGAGATCGCTCCGGTGTGGGCTCAGGTTTTGGGGTGGCCCGGGTATGCACGAACTTGTTGAGCACTTCAATATGCATGACGACATTGCGGGACAGCACAAACCGTACGTTCTGCTGCCAGTAGTCCATCATGAACAACGTGCCGTTGCCGATGATCTGTGCGGGCCATCCATATCGGTCGACCACAGTCTGCATCGGGCTGCCAATGGTAATGCCACGGGCGGTAGCGGCTTTGCGCGGGCCGTTCATTTTGGATTGGATGCGCACGACCAGTCCCATGTTGTCCAAGTAGAAACTGGCGAAGGGATACTCGAACAGCATCAACGGCGTGTTGTCGGTCACCGCGTCGGGTTGTCCGGTCAGTGTGGAGCCGGCACTGGCTCCGGCCAGATTCCGGCCCAGTCCCATGCCTTCCATCTGCGCCAGTGTACGGGCGATACTTTCGGCACGGTCATCCAATCCGCCGCCGTATTGGCGCATCTCGGTCGGGTAGCCGAACATATCCAGCAGTTTCTGCCCGGGCGTCAGCAATGCGACACCATACAGGCTGGTTTCGGCTCTCTTGATGATGTGTTTTCCATCTTTGGCATATATCGGCCGGGTGCCGGCGCGGTTGCCGGTCTGTGCCTGAACGGCCGTGATGCCAGCGTTCATCATCATCGCTGCCGTGATGAGGATGCTCAGGGCAGTACGGTTCATGACCTGTAAGCTCTCCGATCGGTAGTTGGACAATGCCATATCGATTATCCCACAGATGCGGCGTGATTACCATAATGACACATGCAAGTTGTCAGTGCGCGGGCTGTGATGATCCGTTCAGGATGTCTTCAGCGTCCGGTAATCCGGTTCCTTCCTCATAGACTCGACACTGGAAGTGGCCGGGGAGACCCGGACCGTCTACACAGGAGTGAGAACATGATCCGGAAACTAATGGCTTGCATCATGGCGCTGTGCGTCATGATGTCCGCCATAGTACACGCCGCGCCGGCTGTGAAAAACGTGATCTTGATGGTCGGCGATGGTATGGGTTACAACCAAGTCATCGCAGGCAACTGCTACCGGCACGGGGCCGAAACCGGTGCGGTGTTCGAGTCGTTTCCCGTTAAGTACGGCATGTCTACGTTCGAATACGGCAAGGGCTACGATCCCGTGACCGCATGGGCTGACTTCAACTACGTGAAGCAGAATGCTACAGACTCAGCGTCGGCGGCAACCGCCATGTCTACGGCGATAAAGACGTACAACGGCGCGATTGGAGTCAATATGGGGCGCATGGCGCTAAACCATCTGATATCAGACTTTCTGGCCATTGGCAAAGCTGCCGGTGTCGTGTCATCCGTGCCCTTTTCGCATGCCACACCTGCTGGCTTTGTGGCGCATAACGTATCTCGTAACAACTACCACGCCATCGCGCATGAGATGATCAACAGTGACCTGGATGTGATCATCGGCGCAGGGCACCCGTGGTACAACGACAACGCCGGCCTGTTAACGAAGGCGAACTACAAATACATCAATGAGGCAGATTACAACGCACTGGTTGCCGGTACGGCAGGCGCTGGACGTCCCTGGCACTTCATTGACACAAAGGAAGGCCTCGAAGACGTAGCGAACGGAGCGGCAAGCCCTGACCGACTGTTTGGCTTGGCTAGAGTGGCCAGCACTTTCCAGCAGAGCCGAAGTGGAGATGTCAAAGCGGGCGCGTACGCCGTACCACAGAATACAGGCATCCCGTCTCTGGCTATTGCAACAACCGCTGCACTGCGTACGTTGGCGAAGAATTCTAAAGGTTTCTTCATCATGGTTGAGGGTGGCGCTATTGACTGGGCCAGCCACGGCAACCAAAGCGGACGGCTGGTCGAAGAACAGTTGGAATTCGTGGATGCGGTGCAAGCTGCCGTAGACTGGGTGAACCAGTACAGCAACTGGGATGAGACGGTGATCATAGTCACCGCTGACCACGAGTGCGGTTATCTGACCGGCCCCAATAGCGGACCTGGACCGGTATGGAACCCGATTGCCAACAATGGCGCCGGCAACATGCCCGGAATGGAGTGGCACAGCACTGACCACACCAACGCGCTGGTGCCGGTGTATGCCAAGGGGCCGAATGTGGCCTCGTTGAGTCAGTGGGTGGTGGGCGCCGATCCTGTGCGGGGCAACTACATCGACAATACAGGACTGGCCAACTGGATGCGGTTGAACGCCACAGACACACGACGCATGACCGGATCTGTTACCACCCCTGGCTTCGTGGGTCAGAAGGAACTCCTTGGGCTGCTGGCTACCACCACGGCCGGAGTTCAGATGGTAGCGGTGGATCCCGATGGTACGTTCACAGTCATGAATATGATGGACGGGGCCATACGGGTCCTGTTCTCGGCGTCACGGTTTCTCTCTGTGGCTCACCAAGCCGTGGTTGCAGGCGGTGACGTCCATGGTGTCAACCTTTCCCTGACGTCCGGTGATGCGGACCTGGATAACCAAATCACTCTGATGGACTACCTGATCATTGACGCCGCGTTCGGTAACAATGAGCCCGCAGGCGACATGGATGGCGATGGGCAGGTCACGCTGTTCGACTATCTGGTCATTGATCGGGTGTTCGGCGCGCGCGGGGACGACTGACCCGTTTCCGTGTACCACGCACATTCCTGACCACGGAAACCGGTCATTATGGTGGGTGGCCGGTTTCCGGTTTTTGGGGACGGCAGGCGTACACTGTTGATTGGTGTGTCCGGTTGCACGGATGACCGCACCAGTACGAACGAGGTGAATCAGATGACCCGACATACAGGTCTTTGGCTGCTGTCACTGCTGGTCGTGGCTGCGGCTTCCATCGCGGCCCCGGCCAAGCGGGTGATTGTGATGGTGGGTGATGGCATGGGCATCAACCATGTGATCGCCACGCGTCAGTACCTGACAGGCGGGCGCCTGCTGGAGTTTGAACGCTTTCCGGTTCGGCGTGCCATGACTACCTACAGTGTGAACGGATCTTATGATCCCGTGAAAGCCTGGGGGGCGTGGGAATACCTCGCTGGCGGTGCGACCGACTCAGCGGCGGCGGCGACAGCCCTGGCATCGGGCATCAAAACCTATAATGGCGGGATTGGCGTTGATAAGAACGGCGAACCGCTGCTGCTGATTACCGAACTGTTCGAGATCGGCGGGCGCAGCACCGGCGTGGTGACCAGCGTGCAGTTCTCGCACGCGACACCGGCGGGGTTTGTCGCACACAACAAGAAGCGCGGCAATATGACCGACATCGCTCTCGAGATGATCGAACGCAGTGCGGTGGATGTGATCATGGGCGCCGGCCATCCCCTGTATGACACAGACGGCAAGCCGCGTGAACCGAAGTACGACGCCATCGGTCAATCTCTCTTCGAACGGTTGAAGGCCGGAACGGCCGGTGGTGACGCCAATGGCGACGGACAGCCGGATCCATGGACGTTTGTGGACACTGCCGATGGGTTGAAACGCGTACCCCGCTCAGTCAAGCGGCTCTTCTTCCTGGCGCCGGTCGCGTCCACGCTGCAGCAGGCGCGAACGCCTGAACCCGGTGAGAAAGAACCGTATTCCACGCCGTTGCTGCGCACCGTTCCCACACTGGGAGAGATGTCGGCTGTCGCGCTGGATGTGTTGAACCGTAACCCGAAAGGGTTCTTCCTGATGATCGAAGGCGGAGCGATCGACTGGGCCTCCCATGGCAATCTCACCAATCGGATGCTGGAAGAGGTGATCGACTTTGACGTTGCGGTGCGCCGCGTGTGCCGGTGGATTGAACGCAATGGCGGCTGGGACGACACGCTGCTGGTGGTTACGGCAGACCATGAGACCGGTTACCTGTGGGGCGCCGGCAGCGGCAAGGACACCGGATGGAAGGACATCCCGCGCGCCCGTAAGGGGCAGATGCCGGATGTGTCGTGGAACAGCACAGGGCACACCAACACCCCGGTCGGGCTATGGGCTAAAGGGGCAGGCGCTGAATACTTCCTGAAGATCAAGGGCCCCCGGGACACCCGTCTCGGTCCGCTGGTGGATAACACCGATGTGTTTTCGGTGGCGCGTAAGGCTGGACTGGGTTATTAGCCATTCAAGCGGCTCAGGCCTGGGAGCCTCTTCGCCTGAGCCGTTTCCCCATCCGCTCCAGCCGGCGCAAGTCGCTTAACAGCACATGCAGGGGAGACACACGCGTCGCCAGCGCCGGGCCGATGTGCCGCCGCGTGATCTGGACGCGACGCAGCGCCATCGGCCTGGCTTGCAGCCAGCCGACACCGTCAAAAATGGCCGCGGCCCGGGTGTATCCCGCCCGCTTCGCGGCATCCACAACCCGCTGGTCGAAAGCCCCGTACGGATAAGCCAATGAGGTGACCGGTAGCTGCAGCAACGCTTCCAGTTGAGTGCGGCTGGTGGTCAGTTCGTCTGTCAGCGTGACGTCATCTAAACGGGTCAGGTTGGGATGCCTGCGCGTGTGCGACCCGACCTGCATACCGGCTTCGCACCAAGCCCGTAACTGCCCGGCGTTCATGGTCCGACAGGCTGGCTTGTTGGGATAGTGTTCCCAGTCGTTTGCCGCCCCGATCCAGTCTGAGATGACAAAAACCGTCGCCCGGAACCCGAACCGTTGGAGAACCGGAAGCGCCGCGGTGAAATTGTCCTCGTATGCGTCATCGAATGTGACGGCGACGGTGCGTTCGTGCCGCACCGAAGGCGCGCCGATCTCATCCAGCGTCACGGTGCGGTATCCCAGCTTGCTGAGTTGTTCGATCTGATCCGCGAAAACTGATGGCGGAACGGAGTTCCGATCACCGGGGATGTCGGCGATCCGGTGGTACATCAGGACCGGCGTCTCTCGCGCCATCAGTCGCCAGATACCCCATCCCGCGCAGATCGCCAGTGCTGTGTCCGCGCTCATCGTTTCGCCTCGCTCAGCACATCGGTGTAGTGCCGGGTAATGCTCGCCGTCATGACGTCGGCGGTAAACAACCGCTGCACCCGCTCCCGTCCAGCGCGTCCCATCGCGGCGGCCTCGCGGGGGTGTTCCGACAGCCATCGCAGACGGTCATGAAGCGGTCCGATCTCGCGGCGTTCTACCAGAAAACCGGTTACACCGTCTTCCACCACCTCGGGAACGCCTCCGATACGTGAGGCCACGCAGGGCAGTTCACAGGCCATGGCCTCAGCCAGGAACAACCCGAACGTCTCCGAAAACGTGGGCAGCACTGCGACATGCGCGGCGTTGATCGGCTCGGTGATCGCGTCGATACGCCCCAGGAACACTACGCGCCGTTGGGCGGCCAGATCGCGTGCGCTGCGCCGCATCTGGCCGCCGCACGGACCGTCTCCGATCACGATGAGCTGCCAGCACGAGGCGTCGGGGTACTCACGCAGGATGCGGAAGAGCAGGTCATGTCCTTTTCGGTAGGGGGAAAACAACCGCGCCGCGATCACCAGTGTGAACGCATCGGGATCTAATCCCAGCCGTTGACGCAGTACGCGGCGTTCGGCGAGGGGATGCAGGCGGTGCGTGTCCACGCCGTTGGGAACCACGTGCAGCAGATGCGCCGGGTAGTCGGCCTGTGTGAGCATGTCCTGCCGCAAGAACTCGCTGACGCACAGGATGCGCCGCGCTTCATCGAAGCATCTGTATTTCTTTTGGGTGCGAAACAGACGGCCGTGTGCTGTCAATACCCATGGGATACCGGATTGCCTGCAGACAGATGCCGTCACCACGCCGGCATTGGCGGCGTGCGCATGCAGCAGCGACGCCTGAGTCCGACGGGCGGCGCGCTGAAGCAACAGATGGGCCAGTCCGGTATGCAGGCGGAAGGGGACCAAGTAGTGCGGAAAACCCTGCCGTGCGAGTGCACGGGCGGTACGCCCTCCGCCGGACGCCAGCGCCACCTGCCATCCGGTGTCCCGCAACCCGCATGCCAGTGTGGCCACCATGGTTTCCGCCCCGCCGGCGTTCAGTCGAGGCGCTGTCAGCAGCACAGAGTGTTCCATCCCGTCCCATTCTATCCCAAGCTGATGGGAAGAGTGAACGATCAGACCGGCTCCAAAATGACCCTCAGGCACTCCTGCGGCGTAAGCGAGACAGGCACGCCATCGCGCTGCAGCCGCTCGCTGGTGACGATGCGGGCCGCCTGCCGCTCGGTGCGCCACCGGTAACGCCCGGGATCGATGGCGTGCAGGCGCAGAACAGTCTGCACGCGTGTGTTGGATGGGTTATACACCAGCATGGTTCGCCGTCGATGGATCTCCAGGCTGGTCTCTGCCGCGTCCAAGCAGAAGACCACCACTTCGGAGTCGCTGCTGCTGTGCAGGCCTTGAAACATCAGGTATTCGATGACGGGCGGACCGGCCATATATTGAGCGAAGCTCGCCCGCTGCGGGATCAGTTCCATGGGCGTATACGGGTACCGGAACGTCTGCCCCGAATGTCCTGCGGGATACACAATGGAGTGCCGCCGCTCGGCCAGCGCCAGGTAACGTAGAACGATTGGCGGCTTTCGATGACGCAGCAAAGCACTTAACAAGCAGATCGGGTGCGTCGTCTCATACGTGGCGACGCAAACGTAGTCGAAAACCCCCAGTGCTCCGGCGTGAGCCAGTCCTACATCCTCATACCCTTCGCTGCGCAGATGGTACATCGTCAGCAGCAGGCAGGCCCATTCTTCGGCGATATCCAGATAGCGCGGATCGCGCGTCAACTCGTACCGCAAAGCGTTCACCCGGCAGGCGAACGCGAAACCGTTCGGCTTGGGGTTGCGGCACAATGTCCAGAACTCTTGCGGCTTGTCTAGATAGCTGTTGATAAAGTCGATGCGTCGGAACGCCTCATCACGCCATGACGGGTCGTGCGTCTCGCGGTACACCGCGAGGCACATGTCGGCATACACCGCCAACGCGCCGGGATACGCACCGTGGTCGCCATCGTGAGGGATGCGCTCCGCTTTCGTGAAATGGGACTCCGGCGTCAGGTAGTACCAGGCCCGTTCGTGGTCATTCCAGTGTTCGCCAAACGAACTGCCGGCGCCGATCAGCCCGCGGATATACCCGATCAGACGGCGGAACAGCCTCCATTGGACGGGGTCGCGCGTGATCCGACTGATCCGGTGCAGATGATAGGCGCCGAAATCCAGCGTACTCCACATCGCCGTCCACGCAACGTGCCCGCTGTTCGCTATCCAGAACTCGTTGATGAACCCCCGGTTCTCGGCGCTGGCGGCGGCCCAGGCCGGCAGGTTCATATCTTTCAGTACGCCGGTGAAATAGGCCACTTCGTCAGAACGGCGCTGAACCCAGCTGTAGTACAACATGGCGTGCAGGATCACCAGACTGCCGTGCCACACCACCTGCCCGGCTCCATGCGACATATCATCCTGTGTGGGGGCGGAATAGTACCCTTTTCCGGGCACATACATCTCAGCGCCGCGTTCACTGTCGGGACGGAACGCACGCACCTGGTTTTCCACCATCTCACCCCAACGAGCCGGCCAGCGCGGAGTCTGCCCCAGCGGACACACCGTATCGAACGCCGCCGGCCAGTACTTCCGGTAGAACTCCAGCCGTGAACCGTGAACTCCCGGAGTGATGCTGCAGCGCATCTGGTACGCCTGTCCTGCTTCCAGCCGGGTCTCTTCGGTATAGTCTCCGGTAGCCGGGTTGCGATAGTTCCAATAGTACTGGTGCAGGTGCGAACCGTCCGCGCGGGCCGCTCCCAGCGCCCACCAGCAGAACCCCGGGGGCTGTGACAGACGGTCAAACCGGAACCGTCGTCCTTCGGGGGCGTGCTGACGCACGTCGTTCACCAGCAGGCAGTGATGCCGCAGTCCGTCCTGTGTGTGATGCAGCCATATGAGCGGATACCCTCGCTCTATCAGCACGGACTGAGTGCCCGGCGCGTAGCTGATGATGTGCTCCATCGCGGGATCCGACGCGGGCTCTGTGCCTGACGTGCGCATGACGAACTGCGGAGAGAAGCCGGCATCAATGGAACGATCCACGGAGTAGTCGATCGCGATCCGAAGGCGCCTGAGCGGATCCGAGCGGTCAAATCGGAACCGCGCTGACCAGGCGAGTACAGCGCCCGGCATCGGCAGCGTCCCCTCGAAGCACACACCCGCACCCGTCACGTCCCGTTCGATGCGCATGCGGTCCGCGTAGGCACAGCATTCCGGGTGTGCAGTGATCAAGTCAGGGGCGGCTCCGGTATGCAGGAATGCTCCGTGTACGGCTGTCCACGCATCGCGCCAGCGGTGCGCCTTGGAGTCCCACACATCCCACGCGCCGACGCTCCACCGGCCGTCGGCGCGTTGCTCAAAGCGACAGCGCAGGAAGCCGGCATCGACCAACAGGAACACCCCGTTGGGGCCTCTGGTTATCGACGGTGCGGCGCGTGTGTGCATGGAGTTCATTGTACAGCGTATTGGTTATGTTCGTGAAGAGTGTGTGCCATAATCAAGACAGTTCCGGTGCGAGGAACAGACATGACTGCAGACAGGGAGAGAATCAGATGGGTAGTTTGATAACCTTTGGTATAAGTGCACAGGCCGCCGACCATTGCCAGACGGCCGTCACGGCCAGGCAGCACCAGTTTGTGGTGGATGAGCCCCCCAGTCTGGGGGGAGGAGATGCCGGCCCCAACCCTGTGGAATATATGCTTGGCGCGCTCGCAGGATGCCTGAACGTTGTGGCTCACATGATCGCCAAGGAGATGAACATCCAGCTCAACAGCCTGAAACTGGATCTGGAAGGGAGTCTGGATCCAACGGTGTTCCTTGGCCAGAACCCCGACGGCCGTCCAGGCTTTACGGAAATCCGAGTCAAGATGCACGCGGACACCGACGCGACGCCTGAGCAGCTGGAGCAATGGATCGCTGCCGTCAAGGCGCGATGTCCTGTCAGCGACAACATCGGCAACGCCACTCCGGTGGTGATCAGCCTGTAGCCTTCCAGGAACCGATCGGGCGGACATCGTGTCGGATGTCCGCCCGAATCATATTGGATACTGCGGCAAGTCAGCCGAGGAACGGCCTCAATCGGAAAACCGTTGACCTGATGCAGTCAATCATCCGTTTTTGATCGGCAACCAATGCACGCTGCCCCTTCCTAGGCAGAGACATTGCGGTTCTCCCGGTCATGCTCATTTGCGTGCCATGCTGTGCTCATGGGACGGGACGAGTCTCCAGGTGAATGTCCGCCCAGCTGGCCCAGTCAAAATTCGATGTCATACCGGGCTCTGTCTCCAGGCTTAGCCAGAACCTGTCAAACGGCGGCAGGTCGGCTTCTAAAAGCGTCCAGCCGTCCCCCGGCTTGACGGTATGTTGCGCGACGGGCCGTCCGTTGACGGCTATTCGAAATGTCACCCCGTCGGATTGAGGGTTGTTTCCCAAACCCGCTCGGGCCCGAATACGCAAGGCGCGTCCCTTTGCCTCAACCAGCCATCCGTGGATGAGTGTTCCATTTTCGGGTGGGTGGGCATTTCGCGCCAGCTTGACCACACTGTTAATTGTTGCCTCAGCCACGCGAGGCTGCATGTGTTCCGCGATTGCTTGCGGCTGGCCGGCTTGGTTGACGCTGATTACTAAGGGCGCAACGGCCAGCAAGTTGGCCGAAGGGGCAATCGCTCGGGTATGAGGTGGACCAAATACCACAAACAACGGAGCCTCGCCTGCAGCGCGCCAGTTGCCGGGGCCGGCGCTCGTGACGGTTCCGGATGACACCAAAGGCGCCAGTTGATCCGGCATGCGGGACACCGATGCGGTGATTGCCGTGGTGACTGGTCTGATGGGATGAAGATGCGGCCGTTTTAGAAAGGCCCAATCGAAGCTGGCGTTGCCTGCTGGCCCTGGCCAGACGGTGACTCGCAGGGTCTCGGCGTGCGGCAAACCATCCAGTGTCAACGTAAGCGATGCATCGACGCCCGGCGACGCTGCGACTTCTGCCTGACGCAGCACGGCGCCCGAGCGGTCACGCGCTTCCACTACGAAGACCACGCCATCACTTTCCGCAGCGCCTTCCTGCATCTGTGCAGTGGCCTTGACAAGGGTTTGATCCGCTTCAGCAGGCAACGGCCATTCCACCCAGACCGCTCCCACGCCTGGCCGCGGAAGCGATGCGGTGCGGTCGGCATGCAACTCTTTCCAGGGCGGATGCATGTAATAGCCGTCACCTCGGCGCTCCGCCATGGCGCCGGTAGAGTGCTCCAGTGTCATTTGATCGGCAACCGTCTCGCCGGAACCTCTCAGCGTCACTCCCAGCCGTGCCGGCCGCTTCCACAGGGCAGTGGCGCCCGACGGCAGGCCATCCTCTTCAATCAAGCTGACCTTAAGCAGGGCTACCTGATCGGCTATTGCCAGAGATGCCCGTGTTAACCCGTCGGTGACGTCACTGATGTGCGGGATGTCCGGCCATTCCTGAGGTGACCAAAGAGTGCGTGTGTTGGGGTTCAAGCCAACGGCCGTTCGACCGTTCCAAGCGTGCCAGCCTGACAGGCTGCCTTCACCCGTCCACCGGTAAACGCCTTCAACCCACCGCAGTTGTGTCTGCCAGGCGGCCGACTCGTTGGTTCTTGTTCGAAACTCCACGCCATCGTTCAGCAGCCGTGCTTCGGCTTGGGCTCCGTTCGCACCGTTCCAGCGCATCAGCACATTGCGGGGCCAGTCTATCCTTAATTCGGCATCCAGTTGCAGGTGTTGCCTGACCTGTGCCCATCGCAGCTGGGCCGCCATGGTTGGTGGTGGGTTGGTCAGTTGGTTTATTGAAGGCCACTTCAGTGTAGGGATCTGCCCCGAGGGGAGTGCTGCACGCGTCCATGCCAACCAGCCTTGGGGATAGTCCGCCGCGTTTGGGGCGCCGAGGTGCCCGTAGCACTTGAAATAGGGACTTAGGAGAAACGTACTGATCGGGTGCGCCATCAGCAGCTTGTCATTGGTAAACGTCTGATCCTGCCCGTTGTAACCCCAGGCATGGTATTGGGCGAAGTGCTGCCATGCCGCAAGCACCTCATTCTGTCCTTCGCCGCTCAACGCCACCTGGGGTAGCGCCTCCTGCAGCTCCCGATGCAGCTGCACGGCTCCCTGCATGCTGGTCTTCCCCTCGATCGGTCCGTTTCGGTCGTTGTACATACACAGCGATGTATCCAGGTGCAATGCGTCGATGCCGGTGGCGCTTGCCAACTGCTGCATGCGCTTCACGAATTCCTGACGCCAGGCGCTGCTGGCCGGGTTGATAAACGCAAAACGCACCGGTGGATTGGTCTGCGGCGTGTCATACCAGTGATCCTGCTGATGAAATTCCATCCGCATCTGATATGGAGCGAAGCGAGGCATCAGCGGATGGCGGGCGTCGAGTGCGTAAGGATTGACATGCGCCATCACCCGGAAGCCAAGTCGATGAGCGTTCCGAACGAATTGAAGGAAGCGGTCAGTTGGTGTGTACTCCGGGTAATTGATGTCATAGGGGGAACTGCGCCAGTCTGGCGTGTACAGCAGGGTTTGCCGCGGATCGCATACGTTGGCTAACGGCTCCAGCAGCAGCGAGTCGGTTTCCAGGATGACCACAAAACGTATTTGTGCCGCCCATTCGGGCGCTTTCCGAGCCGCATCCTTCAGGCCGAACCGCCGCTGAATATGGTTGCGGTAGATCGAAGCGCCAGCGGTCCAGTCGCCGCGCCAAGCCTGAATACGCCACTCTGCTGACTCCACCGTGCGTTTGTCATCGAATGGCGCACCGTTACGCGTCTCAAACCGTAAAAGGATCTGCCCCGGACGCCGTTCCACTTGCAGCACGATCCATCGATTGAGCTGTACGGCGTCTTCCGTATAGATCAGCCATCCGCCCCGCTCAGTTTCAATCAATGCGCAGGCGCATTGCCAGTTTCGCGGATATTCAAACGTTTCTGACAGCAGAGGAGAGTTCTTGTCCACACGAAGGCCTCCGTCTACCGGAAGCAATACGCTTACCGTGTCAGGCAGCACGACTTCCCAGGAAATGCCGGCCGCCGCCGATTGCGAAGACATCGTCTGCCTGACGGAGAGTCCACCCGACCCAAGATCACGGATCACTGTAGATGCGACGGCATCCGTCCATGTCGAGCGCACGGTGGTGACCCTTTCCGAAGTCTGCACGGTTTCCGAATCGGGGCGCCGTTGTGTACGGTCCGACATTCGGCGTACAGCCAGTGGGGCGCCGGGCAGACAGTTGACCTGCTCGCCCGTCAGACCATTTGAAAGCCTTGTAAGGCGCTCCTCCGACCAGGAGATCCCGACCGGAGTTGACGCCATTGCAGTGCGACAGACCGCCAGAGTGATACAAGCGATCACAGTCACGAAGTGTCCAACAATCTGTCTGCTCATTGAACTCCTCACAGAGTATGTTCTGCGTTATGGTCTCCGTGTGATCTCTGCGTCCGCCCACCAGGCCCAGTCGCAGTCGTAGTTCCCCATGGGATCGGTCTCCAGCGTGATCCACTGGGTAGCCTGATCGGGAAGCGCCACATCGAAGCGTACCCAGCCGTCCTTCGGCATCACCCGCTGCTCGGCCAGGATGCGTCCGTTGGCGGTGATGCGAAACAGCACGCCGTTGGTGCGCGTATTTTCGCGAATGCCGGCAAGGACGCGGATACGGGCGGCCTGTCCGTTGGCGCCGACCAGCCACGCATGTACCGTGCGTCCGTGTGCCGGCGGATGCGCGTTGCGCGCCAACCGCTCCACTCCGCCTATGCTTACCCGTTCCGTTACGGGTTTGCTGTAGCCATCGGCCGAGCGGGCTTCGCCTTCCGGCGTGACCACCCAGGCGATCGGTTCGGTCCGGATCAAATCCAGAGGGATCGAGTGTATGGGTGTGTCGGGTGAGGCAAACAGCGCAAACAACGGAGTCTCTCCCGACAGTGCCCAAGTCCCTCCGGCTTCCTGCGCAACCGGGCCGGAAGCAGCGAGCGGGCGCCAGTCCGCGGGCGCGCCGGCGACCGTGGCCGATGCTCCCTCGACACGCGCACTGGCGGATGGACGCAGATGCGGCAACGTCAGGATCGCCCAGTCGAATGAGGGATTGCCCTTGGGACCGGGCCACACTTCGACTTGCAGATGGCGCGCCGCCGGCAGGTTCGCCAGCGTAAGCGACAGGTGCTGCGGCACGGTGGACTCAGCCATCTGCACCGCTTGCCGCAGCGTGGCGCCACGGGCATCCAGCGCTTTCACACGGAACAGCACGCCGTCACTCTCGTGTGCTCCCTGCCGCAGTTTGACTTCGGCTCGGAACTCCAGCGTTTCAGGGTTGGCCGGCAGTTCCCAGCGAACCCACACACTGCCCGCGCCGGGCAGTTCCAGCGGTTTTGACTGACTGGGCGGCGTGTGACGCCAAGGCGGGTGCATGAACAGCCCTTGTGTTTCGGGCTGTACGAACGCGCCGGAGGGATGCTCCAAGAACACCATGTCGGACGGCGATGCGGAGGCGCCGCGAAGGGTTACGCCGCTGGTTCCTGGCGTGCGCCATAGCGGGATCGACCCCGCCGGCAGTTGGGCCGCACTGTACGAATCCGCCAGCGCCGTGATAAGATGCGGCGTCACAAGCAGTTCCCGCGGACTGAGTGATCCGGAAAGCGCGGAGAAGTGCGGCGCGTCAGGCCATGGGGCGGCGCTCCACAGATAGCGCGTCTCGGGATCCAACCCAAATGCGGTGCGTCCGTTCCAGGCGCGCCATCCGGGGATGCTGCCGTCGCCGGTCCATGTGCTTGCGTTTTCGATGCGGCGATAGAGGGTTTCCCAGGACGCGTCCGCTCCGTCACGGATCTGTAAGGCGCTGCCGTCGCCTTCGGCCAGCACCCGCGCTGCGCTGCCCCCTTGACCGCGCCACTGCATGCGGACATCGGCCGGCCAGTGGGTGCTGCAGTCGGGATCCAGCCGTAAGCGTTGCCATGCGTCGGTCTCGGCCAGCAGTGCCGCCAGCGCAGGCGTGGGCCTGTCCAACTGATCGGCAGTCGGCCATGCCCAGGTCGGGATTACCCCAAAGCACTCGTAGGCGCGCTGCCAGGCCAGCCATGCCTGGGGTTGGCTGACCGGGTTGACGTAACCCAGATATCCATAGATAGTGGTGTGCGGACGCAGCAGATAGGAACTGATGGGATGGCTCAACGCCAGCAAGTCGTTGTTCCATGTGTGCTGCACGTGGTCATATCCCCATACATGCCGCTGTGCAAAGTGCTCATGAATGGCGGTGACCTCGTTCAACCCTTCGCCGCTGAGCGCAACATCCGGCAACGCCTCACTCAGCTCTTTATGCAGCGCCACATTTCCCTGCATACAGGTCATGCCGTCAATCAACCCGTTCTGATCGTTGAAGATACACAAGGTCTGATCGAGATGGAACGCGTCCACGCCTGTTTCGGCGACCAGTGCAACCATCCGGCGGATGAACTCCTGGCGCCACTCACGGCTGGCCGGGTTGATGTAGGCGAACTTGATCGGCGGATCAGCCAGCGTCCAGTCCCACCAAAGATGCGCGCCGGTGAACGGATCGCGCATGTGGTATTGGGCGAACCGCTCATACAGGGGGTGTTTCGGATCGCAGCCGAAGTAGTTCACATGCGCCATGACTCGGAAGCCCAGCCGATGGGCTTCCTGCACAAAGGGAATGAACTGCGGATTTGGCGTATAGTCCGGATAGTTCCGGTCGTACTCGTCCTTCCGCCAACCTGCGATATACAGCAGCGTCTGGGTGGCATCGACCCGCTCCGCCAGACGCTGCAGAAACGGCGTGTCCATCCCCATGATCACGGTGAACCGGATCTGAGACGCCCATGCCGGACGGCGCTGGTCCATACGCTTCAGCCCGAGTCCCCGGGTGATATGCTGGCGGTAGATCTCCGCGCCCTGCTGCCAGCTGCCGGCGTAGGCGCGTATCCGCCA
The DNA here is from genome assembly GCA_964535125.1 of uncultured bacterium. Taxonomy (GTDB): domain Bacteria; phylum Armatimonadota; class HRBIN16; order HRBIN16; family HRBIN16; genus CAZHSN01. Next base: position 1,843 of record CAZHSN010000013.1, on the reverse strand, counting down.
ATCTGCCGAGGTGACGGTGGTGAGCTTGGTGAATGGCGCTTGATTGCGAGTCTCAAACCGCAGCGTGAAGCGCCCCGGGCGGTGCTCCACTTCCAACGCCAGCCAGCGGGTCAACGACACCCCGTCTGCCGCGTAAATCAACAGACCTCCCTTGGGGCCTTGAACCTGAACGCAGGCGGCCTCCCAGTCTATCGGGTAGTCGAACGCGCGCGTCACGAACGGCGCCGAAGCGTTGAACCGCTGGCCGCTGTTACCGGGTATCAGGATCTCCCAGCTGTCCGGGACCGCAAGCGACCAGGAGATGCCCGCCGTACCGGCCTCTGCCTGCAGCTTCTGACTGACCCGAATCGTCTGGCTAGCCGCAGGACTGAACTGAGTGGCGGCCCGCGCTTTGGACCACACGGAGTCGACCTGAGCACCCGAGCCGGCGCGGCGGGGCGACTCACGCGAAGGTTCTTGCACAGATCGGTCGCTTCGGCGCTGTCTGGCCAGCGCCGGAGCCGTCGGGCATGTCAGCGTGTCGCCGGTCAGCCGGTTGGTGATGTGCGCAATCCGCGCACCACTCATCCGTAACGACAGCTCGGCGGTTTCCACTGTGTGTACCACAGGAGCCGGAGCGGCCAGAAGCAGCAGAACGGGAATCATCGGGCGCCTCTCTTCAGCAGGTATACCTCTACAGGTAAACGAAACTACCTAACGACAAGAGATACGCCGCAGGGCACGTGATGTCCTGCCGGTACCTGCTCTGCGACATAGGAGGGGATGATGGAGATACGTCAGATCGGCAACAGCACGCTGCAGGCGGCGCCGGTAGCGTTCGGCGCCTGGGCGATTGGCGGAGGACCGTGGTGGGGCGCCACCGAGGATGAGGAGTCCATATCAGCCATACAGGCGGCCATCGATCACGGTATTACGCTGATCGATACTGCGGCGGTGTATGGATTTGGACGCAGCGAAGAGGTGGTGGGACGCGCGATCAAGGGCCGGCGTGATAAAGCGTTGATCGCCACCAAGTGCGGCCTGTGGTGGGATGACGACCGCGGGGCGTTCTTCTTCCAGTATGACAACCACACGGTACGCCGCAGCCTGCGTCCGGAAACCATCCGAATCGAAGTGGAGCGCAGCCTGAAGCGGCTGGATGTGGATGTCATCGACCTGTACCAGACGCACTGGCAGGCGTTGCCCGAAGATCCCACCCCCATCGCCGACACAATGGCCTGCCTGCTGGATCTCAAGGCCCAGGGCAAGATCCGCGAGATCGGCGTCAGCAACGCCACAGCGGAACAGGTGGATGAGTATCTGGCCGCCGGACTGATTGTCAGCAACCAGGTGCGTTACAGCATGCTGGCGCGGGACATCGAAACGACGCTTGTCCCGCATCATATCGACCATGACATCGCAATCCTGGCCTATTCGCCGCTGGAGCAGGGACTGCTGACCGGTGCGATCGGCATGGACCGCACGTTCGCCGAGGGCGAGGTGCGCGCCCGGCATCCCTGGTTCCAGCCCGCCAACCGCCAGCGCGTGCTGAACATGTTGGATGGATGGAAAGGACTGTGCGAGGCGCACCAGTGCACCATGGCGCAGTTGGCCATCGCCTGGACTGTGGCCCAGCCCGGCATCACCTTCGCGCTGTGCGGGGCGCGCCACGCCAGGCAGGTGGAAGAGAACGCCGGCGCACTGCGCGTGTCGCTCAGCGCCAACGAACTGGCGCAGATGCGTGCCGATGTCCTGGCGTTGGGCAGCCCTCAGTAGACCGCTGATCCCGGCCGGGCTGTCGCCCTTGATAGCCCGGCCGCCTGACACTGCGTTCAGCGCATCTCCGGGTTGGTCCACCGCTTGC
>CAZHSN010000012.1:0-38756 GCA_964535125.1 uncultured bacterium | reverse complement strand
AAATGAAGGCAAATACTTTTGTTAACAGATAACACTGACCATAAACCCAAAAGAATCATGTTTACTTATTAGAAAAAAAAGGTATATACCTTAAGGCCATCCCATGTAATTGCTTTTATCAAGACGATGCAATCAAAAAAGGGTCCTTTTAACCAACGAAAGCTTATTGACATTCTATATAAGTGCCACAGTCTTGCAGGCAAGCAAATATGTAGTACAGGTAACTTCGGCGCATATTCGCCTAACATGAATATACCCATTACAGACATATATGATATATTAACCATAATGCCTGGCAGCACTAAAGAATACTCCGCATTTGATTTTGCCAAAGATATACATGAACTTACAAACAACCAATCAATTCTTACGTCAGATGGCCATAGACTAAAATGCCGTGAAGCTAGTGCAGGATCAAGAGGAAAGACAAAAAGCATTACTTTAGTTACTAAAGATGGGCACGAAATGCGCTACACTTATCTATCCTTTGTTAAGCACACAGATCAGTAAGAAAGGCATAAACATGAGCATTGACTATACATACTGGCTTGACCACATCAAGCGTGAATACCTGAATTGCTATATTCCGTCTGGTGGGGCATCAATTCGCATTGCGATTGGAGATAACGATACAATAACGAACTCCATTAATTCATTAGCATCACATGCAAAATCTACGGGATATCACTGCGTGTTGATTAACACAGCAGTCACGCGAATTCAACACATCCATAACATCTACTTTGAAGCAGCAAATAGCATAGATTGGATATACCAAACCCAACTATATGCCGCTCTGTTACTTGACAACAGAGGAATAATACGTTATGGTGCCTCCTTGTGTGATATCGATCAATTAGCCGCACTAAATCACAGAGATCCCAGAGATATGTCCAGAGAAATCAAGGATATTATATACTGTGATGTCACCAAGAACTATGCGTATTGCAGAGAATTCCGCTGGTTGTTAACAGCTCTAGTATCCGCCGTATTCTTTCCTTCAGATTTTTGTGAATCGGAATTGGACAACTTAATTGCTTGGGCAACCGGACATGATTGCTACATCTTACCACTCAAGAAAAGATTCCTGATTTACCAGCGAATTAGTCGGTCTAATGCAAGACACATGCTTAGGTCATTAAGTGCGTTTTTGGGGGCAGTTAATGGGCACGGCCTTATTGTTATAATAGATGCAACAAGCTTATTCTGGAAAAGAAGTCACAGCGAAACTAACCCCACTATACGGTACACAAAGGCAGCAATAATCGATACATTCGGGTCATTCCGATGTTTCATAGACGACATCGATGAGTTTTCCAATTTCGCTCTGTTCGTATTTTGCGAGCCATCACTTATTGATGGCGGCAATTCTTCAGTACAGGAACTATACACTGCCCTATACTCACGTATTGTTAATGAGGTGCATGGAAGCAAACGAGACAACCCACTAAATCTGCTTGTTTCGTTGTCTAGTGGAGATCAAGAATATGACTGAATACAACACAAGCAACAACCAGTATCGCCGAGCGATAGAGGCACTTAGATCCGGGGTTCCAAATAGATATGCGGTTGTATTAATGCCTCCCCTGCAGGATGACGTTGAAATTCAAGCCAACAAACTACTAGATATCAATTCAATCGATAGTGGATTATTAATATCTGGTGGTTTTGGGGCTGGCAAATCGCATGCACTAGAATATATGAAACAGCTAGCACTTGAACAACGATATGTAGTGTCACATGTGTCCGTAAACAAAGAGTGCCCATTGGGCGACATAAATAAGATATATCAGATGGCTGTGGAATCTTCGGAGGTATCAGGAAAGACAGGCAATGCGTTCCATGAAATTGTTCATTCCTATAGTCCAAGTAAAGCACCAAAGCACAATGAGCTGGTAAAGTGGCTGGACTCACGAAGCGATATCGATCCGAGATTTATAGCTGCAACTCTTCTACTATGTGATGAAGCGCTTCATGCACAACTTGTTGACTTTCTTAGTGGATTCAACATTAATGTGAGCGAATTACGCAGGGCCTTGAAGAGAAACAATTGCGACTATATAAGATTGGGAAGCCCATATAAAAATATGCCTAGAAACAGGTTCGAATATTTGAACATGTTTTTTAGAGCTGCAGGCTATAACGGATGGCTGCTACTTATTGATGAAGCTGACATGATTGCCAGTTATTCACCCATAAGTCGCCTTAAGGCCTATAACAATATGGCATGGCTGTACGGAATAGATCGCGAAAACAATGGTTTAAAAACTGCAATTTCTATTACCAATGATTTCGCGTCTGTTATCATCTACGGGGGGGTCAACGACAGAGCGCTTATTCCCATGAGATATGCCAATTCGGTCCACGACCATCTGATACCTGGTGCTATTTCTGGCATGGAAATAATCCAAACTAAGTGTGTAGAGATTGAGCTCGGCCAAACGTTTTCCTGTGTATATGAACGGCTAAAAGATATATATAGACAAGCATATAACTGGCACCCTATGGACGTTGACCTATTGCCGGATAACAACATGACGATGAGACGACATATACGGTATTGCATCAATCAATGGGACTTTCTACGGCTAACAGGTGAACTAGTGGATATAGTCAGCGACGAAAACGTATATCCTCCCCACATACAGGTCGGAGATGAAATATTTGAGGATACTGACTGAACCAAAAAGGCGTAATATAATACTTGGCAAGACTAGGTATGCTGGCAGAACCCTGCGTCAAGACGTGTTTAGCTGTCAATGGCCGTCCGGGTGTGAACCACCCATGGCCGGGTAGTATGCACCACCTTTACAGTTCATAAGCCGTTACTCATACTTGCACTGTCTGAAGTTGTTGAGATCGTTGCTGGCGGATCGTGCCTCTCCTTTCTTCTGGAGATTTGCCGGTAGCTTTCTCCAGTGATCACCGTCACTCTCGCGTGGTGGGTCAACCTGTCGAGTGCCGCAGATGCGAGCAGCGCATCACCAAAGACATCCGGCCACTCCGCGGGAGATCGATTGGATGTCAGGATCGTTGATGCACGCTCATAGCGGCAATGGATGATTTCGTAAAGATCGTCGGCTCCCTGTGGATTGACGGGCAGCAATCCAAAGTCGTCCAGTATGAGCAGGTCGCATGTCATCAGCCTATGCATCCATTTCTGCAACGCTCCATCGGCGCGCGACGCATGCAGATCCGATAAGAGCCTGTGGACTCCATACGAACAGACAGTGAATCCACGTCTGATAGCCTCATACCCGATGGCCGTGGCAAGATGGCTTTTACCGACCCCTGTAGGCCCACATATCAGCCAGTTCTCTCTACGCTCTATGAACGTACACGTGGCCATCTGCAGCACTAACGCCTTGTTGAGTGAAGGCGTCGCACTGAAGTCAAAGCTGGAGAGCAGTTTGATATCTTCGAATCCAGCCATCTTCTCCATCCTGGAAAAACGCTTGCGTTGACGGCGGTCTAGCTCGTCATCCAGCAACAGAGCCAGGAACTCCACAGGTGTAAGGCCCTCTTCGCGTGCTAGTTCGGCCCGTTCCTGCAATGAATCCGCCATACCGGAAAGACGGAGTGCCTTAAGCTTGGGCAGCAACGGATGGCTCAGCATGGATCCACCGCCGCTTCCCGTTGTTGATCAGTCATCTGATCCGATGACGACACAGCACACAGATCGCCCAGTAATTCGGAGACACCGCGTGCATATTCATACGCTGTTGGGGTTGCCTGGACTCGTGGCGCCTCCAGTGGTTCTCGGTCCAGTCCCGCCTCCAGTATCTTTCTGACTCTGAGGAAACTTGGATCACCGTAGTAGATCGCACGCGCGCACGCGCATTCCAACCGACTATTGCCATACCTTTCACCCAGACGAAGTACACTGTGAACACTGCGAAGCCTATCGACGGGACGATCCTCTAGCAGGCCGTCCACAAGCTCGCGGCACTTGGGGCCTACCAGTGACGCCAGATGAGGACACTGCTCACGAGGCTTCATCAGGTATTGGCGCTTGCCAGGAGGCAGGAACTCATCCCGCTGTAAGCGTTGTACCTTCCGAGTGGCTCTTGGGTAGGTGACCAATAGCTCGACATCGTGATATATCTGCACGGTGTGGGCATATACATGCAGTAACAGCTTGCGTCCGACTAGCTGGTATGGGGCGAGATAATAAGCGTTATCTAGCGTAACGTATCCGTCTCGGCCAACGGTACCTGGCGCTACCCGTAGCAATAGCGTAGACGTCGCCGGCAAGGGCAGTAGAGCGGATGACTCAATCTCGGCGAACCTGCACAGTGGCACCTCATGCGTGGTGCCATGAGTACGTGTGCCCGCCTCATGGAGTACCCATTCCAAGAGCATACGGTTGGCGTCCTGCAGGTCAAGGAACTGACGACCGGCGATGAAACTGCGCTGTACATAGCGGACACCGTTTTCCACCTTGCCTTTGTGCTCCGGAGTGCGCACCCGGCACGGGTGAACGAGGAACCTATACTGATCCGCCAGCCGCTGGTACGGAACACTCAGCCGTGTATCATGTAGACCGACCTTAAGTACGGCGGCCTTCAGGTTGTCGATGGTGATCTCAGCTGGGACACCCTTGAAGAACTCAAAGGCCCGCTGGTGACAGCTGATCCATGTCTCCATACTCTGGTCAAATACTAATTCCGCGTATTGATGGCGGGAGAAACTCAGGGTCATGACGAAGCAATAGGCCGGCCGATGCTTACCTGTGGTGCGGTCCAGTATGTTGCCAACCCCTCAGAAGTCTACCTGTGCCTCGCGACCAGGCGCCGTTTCGATGCGAATACACGCCTGTGATGACGCAGGCTTCAGTCTATGAACAAACCGCTTGACTGAGGAATAGCTGCCTGTGTAGCCATGCTCCCGAACCAGACGATGGTAAATCGTCATCATCTCAACGTGCGATGCCACCAAGGATTCCACTGTCGGCCGGAATGGCTCCAGACTCGAAGTCATCGCCGGGGGTGATGGCGTAGTGCCAAGCACCGCCAATAGTTCCTTAGGCTCGGGTAGTGCTCTTTGTGTGTCCAAATAGCCCTGCTCCCGAGCGAGTTGATGATAATGCCGGACTGTGTTGCGCGAGTGTCCCAAGTCCTTGGCGATTGCCCGCTCCAACTGTCCTCGGCGCAGGCGATAGATGATGTCACAGATGCGGTCCAATTGTAAGCGCTCCATTCTGCCCTCCGCATGTTTGACGAAGGGACTGTTGATGGCAGCGACGCATGACCGAAGGGTGGTGCAGATCACCCGACCACACGTGGTCCACATCGGGTGACCAGGGACGGTCCATACCACTCGACCATGACTGGTCCAGTATAGCCCGGCCATTGACATTTAGCCACTAGATGCATACTATATGTAACAGGTAAACAGGGTAAATTCACAGTATTAGTCTAGGGGGAAGTCAGCGGCATGCACACGATCGAACGCAGACCGCTGGGACGCACAGGGCTTGAGGTCAGCCGGCTGGGATTGGGTGGACTGTTCGTCGCTTCGTTTCTCAGTGAGCGTCAGCAGGCGGTCGCAACCGTCCACCGCGCCATTGAACTGGGCATAAACTACATCGACACCGCCCCCGGATACGGCAACAGCGAAGAGGTGATGGGCGACGCCCTGCGCACGGCAACAGCCCCGGTGGTGCTGTCCACCAAACTCGGCGGACGGCCGCTGCCCTTTGACGCACAGGATAAGGCAGGGCTGACCGCGTCGTTCGAAGAGAGTCTGCGGCTGCTGGGCCGTGACCGCATCGATCTCCTCATGATCCACGAACCCGACCGCCCCGGTCAGTATGATTGGTGGACCGACTGGTATGATCTGGCCGGGCCGGTGCTGGACCTGGCCGAGGAGTGGAAAGCACGTGGCCTGATTGGCGCCTTGGGGCTGGGCGGCACCACGGTACACGAGTTGACGCATCTGTGCCGCGCCGGACGGTTCGATGTGGTGCTCACCGCCTTCAACTACAGCCTGCTATGGCGCGAAGCGGAACACACGGTGATCGCTGCGGCGCGTGAGATGGGCATGGGGGTGATCGCCGGATCGCCGCTTCAGCAGGGAGCGCTCGCCAGAAAGTATGACGCCATAGAAGATCCGGCTGTATACTGGCTGTCGCCAGCCCGGCGTGAACAGTTCCGCGCCATCTACCGGCTTGCCGATGCATTCGGAGTGTCTATTGCCGAACTCGCCATCCGCTTTGTCTTAAGCAACCCATCCGTGGATACGGTGCTGATGGGGGCACGATCCGCGGAAGAGGTCGAAAAGAACGTGGCCGCAGTGCAGAAAGGCCCGCTGCCTTCCGAGATCTTGGCCAGCCTGGATGCCATCTACGAGATGGCTCCCTGTCGGCCGTTCTGCGAGCCGTTCGGCATTGGCTGGTATCTAGGCAATCCGCGTGCGTACCGCGGACCGGGGATCGCCTGATGCGGGCCGCACTGGTCACCCGCCCCGGCACATTGACGGTCGCCGAACTGGAGATGCCGACTCCGGGACCGTATGACGCCCTGTGCATCCTGCTCTACGGGGCGACATGCACCGGCACAGATCTGCACATCATCGATGGGGGGTTCCCGTGGGCCAACCCGCTGCCCACCGTACCCGGTCATGAATCGGCAGGGCGAGTGCTGGAGATCGGCAGCCACGTGCGGCATCTGGCTGTCGGCGACCTGGTGACGCGCGTGGGCGCCGTCCCCCCGGAAGGCGCCGCATGGAGCGCCACCTGGGGCGGCTTCGCGGAATACGGCCTGGCGCGCGACTGGAAAGCCATGCAGGAGGATGGTATCCCCGAAGCCGAATGGCGCCTGCATCGCTGGAACCAGGTGGTTCCGTCTGACATCGATGCGCGTCAGGCGCCCATGTTCACCACTTGGCGCGAAACACTGTCCTATGTGCAGCGGATGGACGTCGCACCCGGCCAACGCGTATTGATCGCCGGCAGCGGCGGCAACGGGCTGGCATTTGCCAGGCACTGCCTGCTTCTGGGCGCACACGTCTGCCTCATGGGCAGCCCCAATCGATTCCCCGCCGCCGAAGCGCTCGGCGTGCGATGCTGCGTCGACTATCACAGTGAATCAATCGATGTACCGCTGAACGCTTTCGCGCCGGATGGGTTCGATCGGATCATCGATGCGGTCGGCAAGAAGTCACTGTGCGTTCAGCTGCTGCCTCATATCCGGCCCGGCGGCCTTTACGGCATATACGGGATCGACGACTACGGGGAATTGACACTGGACCCCGCACTGGCGCCAGGGCCGTTTACGGAGCATCCGTGCGTATACGACGAAGCGGAGACCCATGATCGGGTGATCAACTGGGTACGAGCCGGGCTGCTGGACGCCCGGTACTGGTATGATCCGGATCACCCATGGCCGTTGGAACGCATTGAGGAAGCCTTCGACTCATTGGGTCGGCGGGAAGCGCCAAAGGCGCTGATACAGCTCGCTTAATCAAGGGATGACGCCCGCTTCAGGCGTCATCCCCCTCGTCAGGCAGGTTCAACTGCACCTCCGTCGTTGGATTGGCGGCGTAGACGCCCACGTCCCCGCCCACGTCACTGGCAGTTATAGAGACCGTGCCGATAGTGGAGGCGGAACCGGTCCTGAACGCCACATCACCGCCAACATCACCATCTATATTCACAACGGCCTGTTCGGTGCTTCCGTTCAGGGCCACACCCACGTCTCCCTCCACGTCGCCGACATGAGCCGTAACCGCAGTGGCTCCTGGACTCACCGCCAGATTGACGTCTCCCTCCACGTCACCCACTATCAGCTGCAATGCGCCTCCATTCGGAAGGGCCAGGTTCAGATCACCGTGTATCTCCCATTGAGACATGATCTGCTGAATTATCTGCCTGAGTTCGGCTACCTCGCGCTCCAGCGCTTCGATCCGCCTTTCCATGGGATCCCTCCTGCATGGTGCATATGACTCATCTTACCACGTGAGAATACGGGTTGAGTGCTAAGCGGCGTGCGTATGTGCGAATGTCAGACGGATACGCCTGATGTCTGCTGCATCAGGTTCAACCGCTCCCGGAGACTGTCGGAAGGAACCACCGCGGCCTTCAGCAGGATCTGCCGGTGCGGCTCCTGCCGATTGGCGATGCACCGCATCAGCAGCCGCACGGCTTCCCTGCCGATCGTGTCCAGCGGCTGCAGGATTTTAGCGACCTGCACCTCTGGCGGCATGGTCACATACGTCTCATCAAAGTGCGCCATCAGGAACCGCTCCAGCGGCAGGTTGTACTGAGCCAAAAACCGCCAAAACTCGACCGCGATCACCGCATTGGTCATGAGCACACCGATCGGCCAACGGTCCCGCTGACAAATCAGCTCAAAGGCGTGTCTCCAGTCATCCATATCCAATGCGTGCAGCACGTGCACATCTGGGGTCATCACCTGCGCCGCCATCGCCCGTACGTAACCCATGGTGCGGTCGCGCACCGGCTCCAGACCACTCGCGAAGTCAGGCGCCAAACAGCACACACCATGCGCCCCAGCGGCCAGCAAAAACCGGGTGGCCTCTTCGGCGGCGGCCGCGTTGTCGGTGGTCACCAGGTTGAACGGCGCGCCATCCAAACGCCGGTCGATCAACACCACGGGAATGCCGGCGCCGGTCAGACGATACAGGCAGTCGGCCGCCTCGATCCCGCCGGCGTAGTAAACAAGCACCCCGTCGACTCGACTATCTATAAGGCTCATCACATTCTCGCGGAAGATCGCCTCGTCCATGTGATCGAGCTTCAGCAGCAGATTGGCGCCGGCTTGACGCACCTCCTGCTCGATAGAACGCACATAGTGCGGCGAAATGTCGGCCCCCGGGTTGTACTCACTTAATCCCCGATGGAAGATGCTGGGCAACAGTAGTGCGACCGTCAGACGGCGCTGCGAGACATCGGCCACAAAGGTACCCCGGCCCTGAGTGGACACCAGCAAGCCTTCATGCACGAGCGCCGAGACCGCTTCGCGGATCGTGGAGTTGCTGACGCCGAACTCAACGGCCAGTTCGGTCAGCGGCGGCAACCGATCACCGGCGGCATACCGGCCGGAGCGGAGTTGCGCGGCCAGCATCTGTCGTGCGATCTGATGTTTGCGTTGCCTGCTCAATCTAACCTTCCCTGAAGATGATTGCAACCAGGTTCGTACCGGCTACGGCGCTTCTTAACTTACTATACTGCGCTTCCGGGTATGGCGCTTGCTGGGCGCTTCCGTTACCAGTATCACCTTCGCTGCCGACACCATCCCGACATCGGAAATCCCGGTCACACCGGTGTGGCCAGTGCGCCGCCTGAGGGGACAAGGCGGCGCATGGTCGAGGCGCCGGGGCTGCGCGTGCCGATTGCGGCGGGTGCTGCGCCGGTGCCGTAGGCGTCGTCGTGAGGCCTCTGCCCTCGCGCAACGCCCGGGCCTCTTCTTCGGTGGGCCGGCTGTTCACCACGCTGTTCTGTTCCGATTTCCAAAAAAACAGCCCGGCGACTATCAGCACCACCACGATGACCGCGGCCGCTACAATCGGGTTGACCTGTTTCGTTTTCAAGCTGTTCATCTGCTTACCTTCAGGGTCCGTCTCGCATGGCGTCCGGATTGCCTTGCAACCATCCAAGGTGATCTCCATGGACCGGCCAGTTGAAGTCCCAGCCCATCCAGATCGTCCAGTCGGGCCACTGTGCGGTCTCCGGCTGTTTCCACTGCATCTGCTCCATCGGATGGCTCTTGGCGTGTCCGTCCGCGAACACATAGTTTTCCTGTGAGCTCGGGGCATACACCTTGAAGCCGCCTGACCACTCGGTGACCTCAAACCGCATCTGATGGTAAGGACGCGCTTCATTGAAAATGAACATCTGTGCGGGGCTGCCGATCTGCCCCTCTTTCAATGGTCCTGCAGGAAGCCAGGGGGCATATGTCTGCACGTGTATGGGTATGGTCCCCGAATAACAGCGCATCCTGTAGATGTAGTCAACATACCGGTTAAGTCCGCCGCTGACCTTATCCTCGAATGTGCCGTCACTGGGGCATCCCCACATTCTGGCGTTTTTCATGTAGGGCATCAGTTGTCCGCGGTAGGTCCGCTTTTCGATGTAGTCCACTATGGCTGGAGCGTTGCCCCAAACATTGGGATATACGCCAGCGTAGATGTGGCCATGCTCGTTATCGGCTCCCATCTGTCCGGACCATGCCGGGAAGGCTCCGTCGTAGTCGTCAAGGTACATCTTCGCCGCCAACCCGATCTGCTTGGCATTACTGAGGCACGAGGTCATGCGCGCCTTTTCGCGCGCCTGTGCGAACACAGGGAACAGGATGGCTGCCAGTATCGCAATGATCGCGATGACCACCAACAGCTCGATCAGTGTAAACCCGCGATGTTTGTAACTCATGATACTGCCCTCCTTAGGCATCTCCGTAGATAAAAAAACGAAAGCGAAGGGTCTGGCCTGAACCAGTCGGTCAGCTTGTCACCGCATCACTCCTTTCCCATGAAGGTGCTTCGGCCAGAAACGCACCGCTGTCTGCCATTGCCTGGTTCATCGCGCTGTTCAGACGCACCCGAACAGGAAGCAGCACATGGTCTGAAGCCTCCTTGCCATCCATCAGCGCCCAAAGTCTGTCCACGGCAATGCGCCCGACCGCATCCAGTGATTGAACAGCGGTCACCACACACAGATCCTGTGGCGGCTGCATATACGTCTCATCGAAGTGCGCGGCACGATACCGTTCCAGCGGCTCCTGCCGGTGCAGCAAGTACCGCCAGAACGCCACCAGAAGGTTCGCATGCGTGAACAGCACGCCAGGGACTGCGCCGACCTGACGCATCGCAATCACCCGGTCAAAGGCGGCATACCAGTTGGACAGGTCGGATGTATCGATATAGATGACTTCCGGTTCTTGTGAGCGGGACGCCATCGCGCGCACATATCCCATCACACGGTCTTGAACCGGCTCGAGGACGAAGGACTGCACGGCGGCGATGCAGATCACCGGAGCCGCCTCGGATGAAATCAACAAGTTGGTCAGTTCACAGGCCGCGCCGGTGTTGTCGGTACATACGGTTGCGAAACGGGAGCCCTGCAGCCTTCTATCCAGCAGCACCACAGGCAGGCCTTTACGTTCGGCGCGGTACAGGCAGTCGGTTGACTGCACGCTTCCGGTGCATAAAACGATGGCGCCTTGCACATCCGCTTGCGGCAGACTCAGCACATTGTCCCGAAACACCGCTTCATCGCCGTAATCCAGTTTCAGCATCAGATTGCCGCCTCGCAGACGCACTTCGCTTTCGATGGAACGCACATAGTGGGGCATGATGTCCGCACCTGGACTTCCTTCGTTCTGCCCATCATGGAATACGGACGGGATGACAAGCCCCACGGTGATGCGACGCCTCGACAGATCGGCAACATAGGTGCCGCGTCCCTGGCTGGAAACCAGCAAACCTTCATGTACCAGCGCCGACACCGCCTCGCGAACGGTGGAGTTGCTCACCCCATACTGAACGGCCAGGTCGGACAGTGGAGGCAGCCGGTCGCCTGAGCGATACAGTCCTGTGCGGATCTGTTCAGCCAGCTTTCGTCTGATGATTTGGTGTTTTGGAGTGCCCGACACCCGCATCCACCTCAAAGTTTGTTCGATTTTCCATCACTTGGATGGAAATTGCCTTGCTGAAAGCAGCATTCATCAGATGACTTTGGTCATATTCTAGGGGGTTTACGCGGCATTGTCAAGGGGTTGTCCCGGTATTTTGGCCGATTTCGGGGCATCAGGCCGCCATACGGGGCAGAAGCGGCACGCACATGTGTAATTCATCTGATGTATTGCGCAACGCACAGCAGCCCATGCGCCGACCGTGGGCGGACGTGGCAGGCATGTATGGCGGCCCCTGTTGACGCGAACGCGTCGGTGGCGTACACCAGGGGGCCAGTGGTCACACGCCCCTGGTGCGGCCCGCGCAGCATCGAGCACCCAAACACGCCGCCCGCCAACCCGGCCCGCTTGCGAAACCCGATGGTAACGCGTTCGCGGCCTCTGGCAATGCTTCCCGGAAGGGCGTAGTCCACGCTGATAAACCGTCGGCCTTGAGCGCCATCGAGACGCACCAGGGCGGCTTCGTGCGCAGTTGCACGGTGCATCACCTGGCGCCAGAGAACCGCGAGTCGGCCAACCGGCGGCTTCATCGCCAAGCGCCAGGAGTCCTGCACAGGGTGCGCTCCCCTGCAGTCAGGCAGGACCACAGGTCTTGTATAATGGTAGTTCCGCTGGACAGGGGGTGTTTCCGCAATGGCTTCACTGGTGACAGTTGACAATCTGAGCAAGCGCTTTTGGCGACAGACGCAGCGCCCCGGTATCTGGGGCGCGCTGCGCGGATTGGCAACACGGGAGTGCGCGCCTGTGGACGCGCTGTCGGGCGTCAGCTTTACCATTGAGGCCGGCGAACTGATCGGATACATCGGCCCCAATGGAGCCGGAAAGTCGACCACTGTGAAGATCCTGTCCGGCATTCTGACACCGACCGGCGGCAGTTGTAACGTGATGGGACGCGTCCCCTGGCGGGAACGGCGTGCTCATGTCCGCCATATAGGCGTTGTCTTCGGGCAACGCACCCAACTGTGGTGGGATCTGCCGGTGTGCGACTCATTCGACCTGCTGCGCGACATCTACGACGTCAGCGCCTCCGAATATCGACGCACGCGCGCAGTACTGGACGATCTGCTCGACCTGGGTGAGTTGCTGCATGTACCGGTGCGGCAACTCAGCCTGGGACAGCGGATGCGATGCGAACTGGCCGCCGCACTGCTCCATCGCCCTCAGATGTTGTTTCTGGACGAACCGACGATCGGCCTGGACGCCGTGGTGAAGCCGGCTGTGCGTCGGTTCATTCTGGAAATGAACCGGCAATACGGTGTCACGGTGATACTCACCACGCATGACATGGACGATGTCGAAGCGCTGTGCCAGCGGGTGATGCTGATTGATCACGGCCGTCTGATGATAGACGGCCCCATAGATACGTTGCGTCAGGCAGTCGGCGCTGGACGCCGGCTGACCCTTCATCTGGAACACCCGGCCGAGCCGGTCACTGATCCCGACGCCTGTCTCGTAGACCAGGACGGTTGCCGCTGTACGCTGCAGTTCGACCCTGAGACGGTGCCCCCCACGGTACTGATCAGTCGGCTGAGCGCCCGTTACCGTATCCGGGACCTCTATGTGGAGAACCTGCCAATAGAAGAGGCAGTGGCCCGGCTCTACCGCGGTGAGTGGAGATGAACGCTGCACGAGGCTACCGGGCGTGGTTTCGTATCACCGCACTGCGACACGTGCAATACCGCGCCGCAGCGTTGGCCGGGTTGATCACACAGGTCTTTTGGGGACTGATCATGGTGATGGCGTATGACGCGTTCTTCCGCAGCAGCAGCGCCGCTCAACCCATGCGTCTGACCGAGGTGATCACTTACATCTGGCTGGGTCAGGCGTTCTTACGCATGCTGCCCTGGAACCTGGAGCCGGAGTTGGTGAACTCGATACGCTCCGGCGCCATCGCCTGTGATCTGCTGCGCCCCGTGGATGTCTACGGCGTCTGGTACTGGCGCATTCTGGCCTGGCGTCTCATACCCACATTGATGCGCGGTGCGCCGATGCTGGTGCTGGCCAGGCTATTCTGGGGGCTGCAGCCTCCGGCCTCGCCTGAAGCGGCGCTGGCCGCCCTGGCCGCACTCGCGGGGGCGCTGGCGCTGGGATGTGCGATCAGCGCCCTGCTGACCGCAGGCATGTTCTGGACCGTCAGCGGAGACGGCGCCAACTACCTGGTCACGGCGCTGGTCGTCCTGCTGTCGGGTAATGTGATCCCATTGCCGTTGTTCCCCGACTGGGCGCAGACCGCATTACGGCTGCTCCCGTTCAGCGGCCTGGCCGATACACCATACCGCCTGTACCTGGGTCTCCTGCCGGTCCATCAGTGGTGGTTGGTCCTGGCGCATCAGGCCGTGTGGACGGCTTTACTGGTGATGGTTGGACGCACGCTGACCCGTCGTGGGCTCAGCAGGCTGGTGGTCCATGGCGGGTAACCGAATGGGAGCACTCCGGCTGTATGGCAGGTATGCGCTGGTATCCATACGCATGCAGATGGAGTACCGGGCCGCGTTTGTGATGCAGGCAATCGGCGCGTTTCTGGTGAACATCATTGAGTTCGCAGGGATCTGGGCGCTGTTTCACCGCTTCGGCACGCTGCGGGGCTGGCGGCTGGAAGAGGTCGCCCTGCTATACGGTATGGCCGGCGTCGCCTGGTCGCTGACCGAACTCGTCAGCACCGGGTTCGATCACTTCGGCGTACTCATCCGCCGCGGCGACTTCGACCGGGTGCTGCTCAGACCGCGCGCAGTCGTTTTACAACTGCTGGGTCATGAGTTCACCCTGCGCAGACTGGGGCGGCTGCTGCAGGCGCTGCTGGTGCTTGGTTGGGCGCTGGGAGCGTTGCATGCCCTCACACAGCCGTTGACTTGGCTGCTGCTGCCGTTGGCTCTGACAGGGGCCGTTTGCCTGTTCCTGGGGCTGTTGATCCTGCAGGCTACGCTGTCATTCTGGACAGTTGAGACACTGGAGGTGTTCAATTGCCTGACGTATGGCGGGGTGTATGCTTCCCAGTACCCGTTACCCATATACCGGGACTGGTTCCGGCGGTTGTTCCTGTACGTGGTCCCGTTAGGCGCTGTCATCTACCTGCCGGCGGTAGCGATCATGGGACGGACCGACCCGATGGGCAGCACGCTCTGGCAGCAGTGCGCCGCGCCTGCGTGTGGACCCGTGTTTCTGCTGGCAGCAATGTGCTGCTGGCGCCTGGGCGTGCGGCGCTACACATCCACAGGCTCCTGAGCGTTCAGACCGTTGCGAAACGTGGCGAATATGCTGTAACTTGGCCCGACTGTGCAGGTATCAATACAGGAATGGCGGAATAGTGGGCATGTCAGGCATCGGCGCACCGGCGCGGATGCACAATTCTGTAGACACAGGGAGACCCTCACATGCCCCTAAAAGTCGGTGTAGTCGGCCTGCGCGGCATCGGCAACCAGCACGCGCAGATCCACATGGACGACGAACTGTCCAACCTGGTCGCCGTGTGCGACGTCATCGAAGCACGGGCTACCGAGACCGCCACCAAGCACGGTGTGCGCGCCTACACCAGCCTGTCCGAGATGCTGCGCAATGAGGAGCTGGACGTAGTCGATGTCTGCACGGGCGGATACGAAAACGGAAGCTGGCACTACGAACCCGCCATGGAGGCCATGGCCGCGGGCAAGCACGTGCTGGTCGAAAAGCCCCTGTCCAACGACGTAAACGAAGCGCGTGAGATGGTGGCCTACGCCGCTAAACACAACCTGTACCTGGGATGCAACCTGAACCACTACTTCACCCCTCCGGCCGAAAAGGCCATGGAGTACATCCAGAGCGGACAGATCGGCGAACTGGTCTACTGCCTACATAAAATGGGGTTCTCCTCCGGCGAGATGGCGTACGGCGTCAACAAGGATCAGCGCTGGTGGAATCTGCCGTATGCACACTTCAAGGCGTTCCTGACGCATCCGTTCGCGGTGATGCGCCACTTCTGCGGTGAAGTCACCCATGTGCAGGCGTTTGTGAACCGGCCCGGGTTCCGTCGGCGCGTGAACGACGTCATGCTGTCCACCGTCAGCGTGCATGTTCGGTTCGCCAACGACTGTGTGGGTTACCTGCTCAGCCAGCGCGGCGACGCCACGTATGGTTTGGGCGGCTGGTGGAGCATTGAGGTGGCGGGGACCCAGGGCACCTTCTGCATCGAGAACTGCATCGAAAAGGTGACCTTCTGGGCAGCCCCCGATCCGTCCAAGGCAGGCGACCCGTCCAAGATGAGCGGCGGAGCGGCTGATGGCCCCGAGGTGTTCAATACCGGCATCACGGACTTCGGACAGACGTTCCCGCGCCGTATTCACGCTTTCCTGGAAGACGTGTCCAATGGCGTACACCGGGAAGCCCTGCGAGCCTCCGGACGTGACGCGCTCGCCGCACTGGAACTCACCTGGGCGGTGATGGAGAGCTACGAACAGGGCGGTGCGATCGTGCGTCCGCATCCGCTGCCTCCGGTGCACGGCGACCCCGCCGTCATCGGCTGACAGCGCATCCTGCAGCGAGTGCCGGGCGGAGAGCATGTGCAGTACGCCGCCCGGCACTCATCATGTCCACGCGGAACATCCGGTATCGGGTACGCTTCTAATGGCATGTTGGCTTACATCGATTCCCGGAGGACCCCATGACACGCGTCCTGTGGCTCGTTGCCCTCTGTCTCTGTACCTCACCGCTTTGGTCGCAGTCATTTGATTTCACGTATAACGACGGCACGAAATGGGCCGGCAGCATCGACGCCGATCTGTATGCTGAAGGGCACTACATCGGCACGTACGACAAGACCACAAACACCAGCGGAACCCGCACCAAGCCGGTCTCCATGGGTGTGTTCACCAGCACCACGGAAAACTGGCCCGTTCCCGCATCAACAAAGACACACGCCGAGCGGACGATGAACACGACGATTATCGGCACGTTTTGCATGACGCTGCAACCCGATCAAGGCGTGTGCCGTATACAGCGGTTGACCACCGGCTTGCCCAGCGGACGGACGATCACTGTGCCGACCAGCACGTACGCCACCTTCGAGTCGGCCTACACGCGCAATCCCACCGGTGCGTTCCCGGGGCAGTCGAACTACCTGATACTTGAGGAATCGGCTACGGTTACGCGGTTTGACGCCGTACAGACAGAAGGGACCGCGAAGGGAACGCTCAGTGCGCCGGAGAACGGCGTCTATACGTTTGAGGTCGATATACCCGTGCTGGCCACCATGGACATCCGCTTTCAGGGGACCACGTATCCGGGTCAACCGGCGCCCATGCTGCTGCATGTCACCGGCACAGTCACGCCGGCGCCGGATGGGGCGGGCGCCACGCTGACGGCGGCCTACCAAGTCGCCAGCCAGATCGACCAGCAGGTGGATATTCCGCTGCCCAGCGTTCCGTTGGACGTACCCAGCTTGTTGGGCACCTATCATTTTCTGTTCAACCTGTCCGCAAAGCGCGTCGTGTCCAATATGAACGGCACCGTGAACCTGGGCGCAACGGGCGTACCGGCAGCCAAGCTGTTCTGCGGCATCGCCGAACGGCAGCGCACCACCGCAGGAACACAGCGCGCCATCACCGTACAGTTCTGGATCCCGGGGGCCCTCACCCCGTCGGAGCAGCACGAGGTGATGCCAGAGTCAGACGGCTATTACCAGCTGGAAACCCAGTTGACGGGGATGTTTGACGTACGCTTTGGCGCGTTGCACCATCTGAGCGTACTGGTGCCTGGTGTAACCCTGCCGCACTCCGGCCTGCTGAACGTCAGTCTCATCAACGGCGATGCGGACGGCGATAACCAGATTACACTATTCGACTACCTCGTGCTGGATGGCGCGTTCGGCACAGCGTTGGCCCAAGCCGATCTGGATGATGACGGTCAGGTAACGCTGTTCGACTACTTGGTTGTAGATAGCTCATTCGGCGCACAGGGGGACTAGCGGTAACACACGCTTCAGACCGTCCCGCAACCGAACCGGGCGCGGGCCCTCACAGGCTACGTTACCTGTTGCGGCGCACAGGGGGCGCGGAATACCGCGCCCCCTGATCCAGATCAGGTATCAGGCCACAGCTCAGCGGAACGGAGTGACCAGGGTGCTGCCCAGTTTCGCGGAGCGCTCGGCGTAGTCGATCACCATGATGACGCGCCGCGCCTCTTCCGGCTTGACCTCCAGCGGTGCGTTTTCCAGCAGGTGCGCCGCCAGATTCGGGTACCATTGCTCCCAGGTCCCTTTGTCATACTGCACGGTCAACTCGGCTGGATAGCCCTTGAGGTCGGTGAAGACCCTAAAGGACCCCTTCCATTCGTCCACAATGGCGCCCTGCGTGCCCAAGATGCGCCAGCGCGGTTTGCCGGCTCGCGCGATGCTGCTGATCGTGATGTCGGCCACCACGTTGTCGTCAAAGCGAACGATCGCCTGTGTCTCGTCCTCATTCGTGACATCAGTCCAGACGCGCTTCTGGAAGATACCCGTCACGCTTTGAATCTCGCGGCCCTGAAGGAAGTTCAACACCCAATCGATCTGATGCGCACCCCAGTCATAAAAGCATCCGCCCGAGATGGTCTTGTTGCTGCGCCACCAGTGGCCCGGATGGCTGTAACCGCCCATGAACGCCTCGATGCGGAACACATCGCCCAGCAGCCCCTGGTCGATCACCCGTTTCGCTGCCTTGAAGTCACCGTCATGTCGGCGGTTATGGAACACCGTGAGCAGCACATTCTTGCCCTTGGCGGCTTCGATCATCTCGGTGGCTTCGTCTGTGGTGATGCACATCGGTTTTTCCAGCACCACCCCTTTGCCCGCGTTGATGGCGGCCATAGCGGCCGGGTAGTGCAGGTTGTGCGGGAGAATGACCACCACGTTGTCCACGCCGGGGTCTTTCACCAGTTCGTGATAGTCCTGGTAGGTCGTGATGCCGGGAAAGTCTTCCGCGGCTTCGGCGGTGCGCGCCGCATCCAGGTCGCACACGGCCACCGTCGTCATCCCCGGGCTGGCGTTAATCCAGGAGGCGTGCGCCTTACCCATATTAAACGCGCCGCCATAGCCGATAATGCCCCATCGGATCGGTTTCTTAGTCATCAGTTGGTCCTCTTCGGTTCAGATCTGCGGCAGGTCAGCCTGCTACAGGCGATGATTCGCCGCGAACGTATCGACTACCTCCGACGGGTGCTTCGGAAAATCCACCGCTCCGCGATCTCCGGCCATCTGCCGGATCCGCAGATCGGGGCGTCGGACATATCGGAAGCGTTTCAGTCTGCCCTTGTCCAGGGCCCGAGACACATTGGGCGTATCCAGCCACTGCTCTGCGGCGCGTTTCAACGCGGACGCGATGTCCGGGCGGTCGCGCAGCCGCTGGCGCAGTTCGTGCGGGTCATCGCGCAGGTTGAACAGCTGCTCCCGTCCGCCGTTAGCCAGGTAGATGTACTTCCAGTCTTCCCATCGGACCATGACCTTGAACTGAGCCGTGCCGGGTGTGCCGTAGGTGCTGAACAGATGCTCACGCGGCTGGGCTTTGCCGTCAAGCACCCCCAGCAGATCGCAGCCGTCGCGCAGATCGGGCGCGCCGGCCGCTGAGGTGGCGATACCGAACAGGTCTGTCAACGAGACGAACTCAGCGCGACGCTGACCCGCGCGGATCCGGCTGGGCCAGCTCACGAGGAACGGGATATGCGCGCTGCCTTCATAGAAGCTCTCCTTTTGCCAGGCATGGTGGTCACCCATATGGTCACCGTGATCCGCAAAGAAACAGATGATGGTATTGTCAGCATCGGGGCGTGCTTCCACCGCGTCCAGTATGTGCCCCAAACACCAGTCTATATATGTGATCTCTCCGTAATACCGCGCCTTCAACACCTGGGCATGGCTGTCATTGATGTTGTCGGCCCAGATCAGCCGGTTCATCCAGGGGATCTGCTCATCCATGTGGTCCAGCCGCAGATCGCCGTATATGGGCGAAGGCATTTTGTCCGGGTCATACAGTCGATTGAACGGTTGGGGCGGCGCGAACGGAGGATGCGGCCCGATAAACGAGACGAAGCCGAACCACGGGCCGGATGTGCTCTGTTCGATCTGCCGGACCGCCTCCCTGGCGGCCCATCCTTCGACGGTGTGCTCGGGCTGCATCGGGCTCATCTGAGGCTGGTAGTACATCTCTGTGCGTTCGCCGTGCGGCTGATCAATCCAGGAGAGACCGACTTTATCCAGGTACCGGCAGTAAGCGTCCTCAAGCCGGTTACCACCCCACATCTCTTCACTGTGCAGATGCACATCAAAGCCCAGCGGCTCGTTCCAAGGCGCCGTGTGGAACTTACCGATACCCCAGGTGCGGTACCCCAGTCGCTTCATCGTGTCGGCGATGTAGGGACCGCAACGGCCGTTTATGGTCGGCGCTTCTCCCGGGAGCAACGGATCAATCCCATTGTGGTACACCCCGGTGGTTTTAGGTTCACAGCCGGTGCGAATGCAGTACCGCGCCGGTACACATACAGGACATGGCGAATAGGCCCGCGTAAATGCAGCACCGCGGCGCACCAGGCGGTCCATGTTGGGTGTGTAGATCAGGCCGTTCCCCAGCGCCGCGATGGTGTCCCACCGCTGCTGGTCTGTCATGATGAACAGAACGTTAGGCTTCATGAAGCCCCCCCTTCCGGTCGTTGAGCACTGCTGCGTCAGCTTCACTGTATCGAAGCACCGGAACAGCCGCAACGAGCAGCGCGAGATGCCGACGCCCGCAGATGTGATGTAATGTATGCGACCGACCGCTTCCCGCGCATGCGCGCGGCAACAGGAGACCATCTGATATGCAGACCGGACGGACCGCATTGTTTCACGAAGAACAGCGAATTGCCCAGCGGTTGCTGCTGACCGTGCTGGTGGTTGACACGCTGGTAATCTGGGGGATCATTGCTTTCGCGCTGTACCGCGAGGTGGCCCTGGGACAGCGCTGGGCGCACCTCTCCATGCTCTCACCGCTGGCGCTGACGGCAATCGGCATCGCGTTTCTGGTTCCGCTGGTGCTGTTGATCCTGATGATGCAACTGCGTGTGGTAACCGAAGTGCACACCGACGGGCTGACGATCCGGCTGCTGCCGTTCAACAGAAGGCCGTATACCATCGCGCTGACGCAAGTCAGTAACATGGAGCGGACCACGTTTGACGCGATGCGCGAGTACGGCGGCTGGGGCGTGCGGGGAACCGATGCCGACCGCGCGGTCATCGGCGCAGGCAACCAGGGTGTACGGTTGACATTCCACGATGGCCGCAGACTGCTGATCGGTTCACGGCGCCCGGACGAACTGCTCATCGCCCTCCAACGCGTGGTGCGTTGATCAACTGCGGAGATCGCTGATGCCGGACTACCGACTGCACGTACTGAGCCATACACACTGGGACCGTGAGTGGTACCAGAGCTTCCAGGGATTTCGATACCGGCTGGTGTACCAGATCGACGCATTGCTGGACCTGCTGGAGTCAGATCCTGAGTTCCGCGTGTTCCACCTGGATGGGCAGACCATCTGCCTGGAAGACTATCTGGAGATCCGCCCGGAACAGACGGAGCGCCTGACACATCATCTGCGCAGCGGCCGCCTGCCTGTCGGCCCGTGGTACGTCATGCCCGATGAGCTGCTGCTCTCCGGCGAGAGCCTGGTTCGCAACCTGATGCGCGGCGTAGAGATCTGCCGACAGTTCAGGGTGGAGCCGATGCCGATTGGCTATGTGTCTGATATATTTGGCCACTGCTCTCAGTTTCCTCAGATCGTACGCTCGTTCGGTTGGGACTGTGTATTTCTGCATCGCGGCATCACAAATGCAGACGACGCGTCGGAGATGCGCTGGCGTGGAGCGGACGGCTCTGAGGTGTTGATCATTGCCGCCTATCCGTACTCCGGTTACAACGACTTTCTGGCCTACCGCGACGCGGATACTCAGACGCGTCGGGAATGGTTGCGCAACAAGAAACGGCTCGCGGCAACGCCCATACTCTTTGCTCTAGATGGAAACGATCACATGCCGGCAGACAGACGCATCCCGGATCGTCTGCGTGAACTGGCTGCGCTGGATCCGGAGATCACGGTGCTGCACAGCAGTTGGTCCGACTATCTGAACGAACTGAAAGCGGCCTTGGCCGACTCGTCACGGCAGTTGCCCGAGTATGCCGGTGAACTGCGATGGCCATGCCGAACCGGCCAATGGGCGGAACTGTTTTATGGATGCGCATCCGCCCGTGTACCGTTGAAGCAGCGCAACGACGCTCTCGAGTGGCGACTCACGCGGATTGCGGAACCGCTGGCGGTGATGGCCGAGCAGATCGATCAAGTCGACCTGCGGCCCTGGCTTCGTGAAGCATGGAAGTGGCTGCTGAGCAACCATCCGCATGACTCGATTGTCGGCTGCTCTGTGGACCAGGTTCACCGCGATATGGTGTACCGGTTCGACCCATGCGATCAGCTGGCCGACATCGTGGCTGGTGAGGGCATCATGACGCTGGCCGAGTCGATTGCGCTCCCCGAGGCAGCCGATTTACGGTATGTCACCGTGTGGAACCCCGCGAACGCCTCCAAAGAGACGGCGCGTCTTCAGTGGGAGTGGGATCAAACGGACTATCTATCACGCGTGGAGGCCGGCCAACGGTTACAGCTGTACACCCTCGACGGCGCCCCGGTTCCCAGCCAGGTGATCCAATGCGACACTGACGCGCTTGTCTGGCCGCAGATGCACCGCATCACGCAACCCACGCACGCCTGCATGCGGCGCGATGAGGCGTGGAGTCCGCACATCCGGCTGACAACCCTCTGCCAAGCCGAGTTGCTTCCGCTGGGATGGCGCACCTTCCGCTTGGGATGGACCGACTGCCCCGAACCGGCGCCCTCAGGCATGCCCGTGACGGTGGATGAATGCGCACGTGTTCTGGACAACGGGTTGATACAGGTTCGGCTCGCCCCCAACGGCAGCATGGAGATTCTGGACCGCACGACCGGGATCACCTTCCGGAAGCTGAACACATTGGTGGATGACGGAGACTGCGGCGATGGGTGGGATCACCGGTATCCCGAACACGACACGGCGGTTTCATCGGCAGACGCAGATGGATGGAGCGCACAAACGGTGGACATCACGCATCGCGGACCGCTGTATGGCGCGATCGCCGTCTCCGGGATGCTCCTGCTGCCGGCGGAACTCAATGCAGCGCGTACGGCGCGTCAGGCGGGGCGTATTGAGGCCCCTGTCTGTGTTCATGTGGGCGTTCACGCCGGTTCGCGCCGAGTGGATATCAGCGTCACCGTGCAGAACCTGGCCCGCGATCACCGGCTGCGTACGATGCTCCCCACGGGTCGCGACACCGCCGACTGGTACGCCGACACAGCGTTTGATGTGGTTCAGCGTTGCGTGACACTGCCTGACACCACCGACTGGGTGGAGCGCGCGCGTCCCGAAAGCCCGGTGAAAAACATGGCGTTCATCCGCGACACTCAGGGCGGTCTGGCGGTATTCACACAGGGCCTGCAGGAGATCGCCGCACTCGACTTACCGGACCGACCGCTGGCACTGACGCTGTTCCGCGCGTTCCGCCAGCGCATCGGTGACGGCTGGACAGAGGACAGCCAGCTGCAAGGTGCGGTGACATGCCGCTACGCCCTGTTACCGATCGGGGCAGACACCGAACCGCTGACGCTATGGGAAGAGATGGAGTGTTACAAGCTGCATCCCCTGTGCGTGACGCATCGCGGCGGGGAACGCGGCTCCACGGCCCCGTCTGGTGAACCTATCACAGTGAGTGGCGCTGTGCTGAGCGCATGGAAACCGGCCGAGTCGAAGCGCGGACAGACGGTCCGGCTGGTGAACCCCACCGACAGCGTCGCGGCAGTGTGCTGTACTCCCGCGCCCACAGCGCTCGTTCAGATGGATGAGAGCCACCCCCAGCCGCTGTATGGTGACGCGTTATCATTGAGCCCTCACCAGATCGCCACGTTATGGCTGCAGCCGGACTCCTGCTGACCTCAGGCGGCCTGACGTGCTATACTTCATACGGGCGTCATGCGCCCGGGTGGTGAAATGGTAGACACACGGGACTTAAAATCCCGGGCCGCAAGGCGTGCGGGTTCGAGTCCCGCCCCGGGCATACTCGCAGCATGCGCTCACAATCTCCTCATCCGCATGTAGCGGACGGGCGGGAGCGCCAAGGTGGGCGTGCGGAACCGGTCCTGCCGGCGCATCCCGGTCAGGTCCCCCTCAGCCAACCGAATGACTACCGCTCCAACCTGCCGTTATCGTGCCGTGGGGTTCACCGGAGGACACACACATGGCATCTGGAGCCTATGAATATGATCTGGTCGTCATCGGCGCGGGTCCGGGCGGGTATGTAGCCGCCATCCGTGCCGCGCAACTGGGCGGGAAAGTGGCCTGTATTGAGCGCGAATATCTGGGCGGCACCTGCCTGAACTGGGGGTGTATACCCACCAAGGCGATCATTGCGGGTGTGGAACGGCTGATGCACGTGAAGCACGCCGGCCAGTTCGGCATACAGGTGGGCGAAGTGGGCTTCGACTTCAATAAGCTCATGAGCCACAAGAGTAAAGTGGTCACCACCCTGCGCGCCGGTATCGGCATGTTGTTCAAAAAGAACAACGTTACCCACATTCAGGGTACCGGTTCGTTCGTCGACGCCCATACGATCTCCGTGGTGCTCAACGACGGCTCCCGACAGTCGATCACGACACGCAACGTGATCATCGCCACCGGCTCGGAACCGATACGCCTGCCGATCCCTGGACTGGACGGCGACGGCGTGTGGACAAGTAACGAGGCGGTGAACGCGCCGTTCCTGCCGCAGCGGCTGGTTGTAATCGGCGGCGGCGTTATTGGTTGCGAGTTCGCATTCGCGTTCAACGGCATGGGGTCGCAGGTCACCGTGGTGGAGTTGATGCCGCGCATCATTCCCACCGAAGATGCGGAAATGGGACGCGAACTGCAGAAGAGCCTCACCAAGCAAGGGATCGCATTCCATCTGGAGTCCAAGGTCAAAGAGATCCGCCATCAGCCCGATGGCAGCAAGATCGTGGTGGTAGAGACCGCTTCCGGTGACAAAGAGATCGCCTGCGATATCGTGCTGGTGGGCGTCGGTCGCCGCGCCGTCACTCAGGGGCTGAACCTGGAGGCCGCCGGGTTGAAAACAGAGCGCAAGATCGCTGTGAACGAGCGCATGGAAACGGTGGTTCCCGGCATCTACGCCGTAGGCGATGTAACACAACGCATCCAATTGGCGCACGTCGCATCGGCGGAAGGTATCGTGGCCGCCACAAACGCCATGGGTGGCGATGACTGGATGGACTACCGCGCCGTTCCCAGCTGCATCTACACCAGTCCAGAGGTCGCTTCGGTTGGCCTGACCGAAGAACAGGCCATCGAAAAGGGTTACTCGGTGAAGGTGGGCCGGTTCCAGTTGCGAACGCTGGGGAAAGCCCTTGCGATGGGCGAGCGTGAAGGGATGGCCAAAGTAGTCGCCGATACCAAGTACGGCGAAATACTGGGCGTCCATATCATTGGTCCGCACGCCACGGACATGATCGGCGAGCCGACTACCGCGATCCAGATGGAGGCGCTCGTCGATTCACTGACCAAGACAATCCATCCGCATCCCACGTTGCTGGAAGGCCTGTTGGAGGCTTACGAGGATGTGCATGGAAAGGCTATCCACATCTAGACAGCACACTCACCAGCTATGGGGCGCGGTAACGCGCCCCGCATGTGTCGAGGTAGACTGATGCGCCGATACATTCCCTGCTTCCTGGCCGCTGCGGCGATCATGCTCACCGGCTGCTCCGGCCGCAAGAACCAGTCAGAGGCTCCTGCGGCTCCACCCGAGCCGACCAAATCCGCTCCGTTGAAGGTGGGTTTCATCACCGACACAGCCGGCCTGAGCGATCGGTCGTTCAACGAAACCGCCTGGCAGGGCGTACAAGAGGCCGCCCAGTCCATCCATATGGAGACGCGCGCATTGGAGTCGCGTACAGTTACCGACTACGAGTCCAATGTGCGGTTGATGGCGCAGCAGGGATACGACCTGATCATCACAATGGGTTATCTGTATGATGATCCGGTACGCCGGGCTGCGCGTGAGTTTCCGAACATTTCGTTCGCAATCGCTGACGGCTCGGTAGACGGCCTTCCGAATGTGGTGTCCCTGCAGTTCCGCGAAGAGGAGGGAAGCTTCCTGGCGGGCATGCTGGCCGCAGGCATGGCCCCCAGCGGGATCATCGGTTTTGTCGGAGGACAGTCCATACCGATCATCAAACGGTTCGAGGTGGGTTACCGCGCCGGCGCCTGGTACCAGAATCGCAAGATCAAGGTGTTGGCAAGCTACACCGGAAGCTGGGAAGATCCCGGAGCCGGCAAGGAACAGGCCCTCAGCCAATTCGAGCGCGGAGCCGCCGTGGTGTTCCATGCCGCCGGTAAGACCGGTCTGGGAGTGATCGAAGCAGCCCGAGCCAAGGGGCCCGGACACTATGCCATTGGCGTGGATGCCGACCAGGACAACCTGGCGCCTGGATTTGTGTTGACCAGCATGATGAAGCGCATGGATGTGGCCGTGAAAGAGATCATCAAAGACAAGGCTGAAGGCCGATTCACCAACGGCATTAAGCGCCTGGGGGTACGCGAGGGTGGACTGCAGTTGAGTGCGATGCAGCACACGCGCGACAAAATCCCCGCCGATCTGTTGAAACAGATTGATGAAGCACGCGCAGCGATTGCCGACGGACGCATTAAGCCGCCGGCTGACGAAGAGGGATGGAAGCGCTTCACGGCGGCCGTCTCAGGAGCCCAATAATGGTCATTGACGCACGCACCAACCGACTGACGCTGTATGGCTACCTGGACCGGAACTATTGGCCCACGATCCGGGCTGCCGCGAAACTGCTGCTCAAACGCAACCCATCGGGGATCATCATCTCCGGCGAAGGTCTGACCGGATGTTCCGACGAGGGCGTGCACACCTTTTCGGACGCGCTCTCGTTCATCCAGCGTCAGTCCAAACGCGTTGTACTGATCCACATTCCGTCGGCCGTCATGGAGGTCCTCACGCGGACTCCGGGCCTGCGCTCTCAGCTTCCGCTCGCGGCCGATGAAGCCGAAGCGATGCGCTCATTGGGACTGGATGACGCGAAGGTGGATGACGATCAAGCCGCACGCCAATACCATGTACTGGTCCCCATCTGGGACGGCTTGGACCCTGCGCATGTAGTGGAGCATGCCATTCATCTGACCCATGACCGGGAAGGTCTGTTGTCGTTGGTGTATATACTGGTGGTTCCGCAGACATTAGCCCTCACGGCGCCCATGCCCGAACGTGAAGCCGAAGCCTACCAGGTGCTGGAGGACCTGGGGGCGCTGGTGACCCAGTCCCATGTGCATCTGGAGAGTCATGTGCTGCGCAGCCGCGACCTGACCAGCGGCGTGTTGAAGGCTGCGGAAGAAGAAGCGCCGCACCTGATGGTGCTCGGAATTCCTCGCGACGACCGCCGGGGAACCGGTGATGATATGCTGTCACAGGTGCTGAGCCGCGCCAAGTGCGAGGTTATGGTAGCCCGGCCGCGACAGGTTGAGCTGCCGCAGATCAATATCAAGTCTGGAGGTGGGTCTCCCACATGAAATATGGCGTCATCGAACGCTACCGGTCATGGCTGCCGGTCAGTGATACAACTCCTGTGGTCACCTTGGTTGAGGGTGACACTCCGTTAATACCGGCGCCGGCGTTTGCCCGTACACTGTCACCTCACGTCACGTTGTACTGCAAGTTCGAAGGGCTGAACCCGACCGGATCGTTCAAAGACCGCGGGATGACGATGGCCATCTCCAAAGCCGCGGAAGCCGGGGCCAAGGCTGTTATCTGTGCCTCCACGGGCAACACGTCCGCATCGGCTGCCGCATACGCCGCCCGTGCGGGTATGCGTTGTTTCGTGCTTCTGCCTGAAGGCAAAGTGGCGCTGGGCAAGCTGACCCAGGCGCTGATGCACGGAGCTCAGGTGTTGGCGGTGCAGGGAAACTTCGATGATGCGCTGCGCATTGTCCGCGAAGTGGCCGAAGACGGCAGCGTCACCGTGGTGAACTCGGTAAACCCGTTCCGGGGAGAGGGGCAAAAGACCGCCGCGTTCGAGATCATCGATGACCTGGGCGACGCCCCGCACTACCACGCCATACCTGTGGGTAACGCACGCAACATTGTGGCGTACTGGCAGGGCTACCAGGAGTACTACCGCGCAGGCAAGAGCAGCAGGCTGCCGCAAATGCTTGGCGTGCAGGCCGCCGGGTCCGCCCCGCTGGTGGAGAACCGCGTGATTGAGAAACCCGAGACGCTGGCCACGGCGATCCGTATCGGCAATCCGGCCAGTTGGCACGAGGCGATCGCCGCGCGCGATGAGTCAGGCGGCAGGATCGATGCCGTAACCGATGCCGAAATCGTGGAGGCATACCGGATGATCGCCGCACTGGACGGCGTATTCTGTGAACCGGCCAGCGCGGCTCCGCTTGCAGGACTACGCAAACTGGCCGCCACGGGTTTCTTCACCGAGCCTGTGGTAATCACGGCCACGTTGACCGGCCATGGCCTGAAGGATCCCGACACGGCGATCGACGCGTCGCGCGTCACGCCTCAACAGGTGCCCGCCACGCTGCAAGCGGTGAAACAGGCGATGGGCATCGCTTGAGTCTGCGAAACAAGTTCCACGCAGACCCTATATTCTGGACGTTACTGTACAATAACACTCGGGACGCTGCGGGGCATGTCCCGGCAATCCACCTGTGGGAGACGGATATGGTTAAGATCCCCGTTGCGTTGCAACTGTATACCGTGCGTGAGGCCATGGCGCTCGATCCGGCTGCCACACTGGCCAAGGTACGCGCATGCGGATACACCAATGTGGAACTTGCCGGGCTGCAGGGGATGACCCCACAGGCCTATCGCAGACTGCTTGATGCCCAGGCACTCACCGCCATGAGCATGCACGTCGGCCTGGATGATCTGCAGGATCCGCTGCATCTGGCGGACACCGCCCATGAACTCGGCGTGCAGTATGTGGTGTTGGCATGGCTGCCGGAATCCCATCGGGGTGATCCGCAGGCATGGCAGGCGATCGGCCGGCGTCTGGCTGCCGTTGCCACAGCGCTTCAGGATGAAGGCCTCGGATTCTGCTATCACAACCATGATTTCGAATTCACGCGCAGCAACGGAACGACCGGCCTGGAATGGATGTTGAGCGCGGCTTGTGATGACCGGTTGTTCTGCGAACTTGATCTCTATTGGGTCAAAGCAGCCGGTGAAGATCCGCTTAGCTGGATACGCAAACTGGGCAGCCGTGTTCGCATCCTGCATCTGAAAGACATGGCGCCTGATGGGTTCTTTGCAGAGGTTGGGTCCGGTTCGATCGACTGGCCATCGATTTTACGCGCGGCGGCGCCCTTCGGAGTCGCATGGGCCGTTGTCGAACAAGACCAGTCGCGCCTTGACCCTTTGGAGAGCATCGCGATCAGCTACCGATATTTGGCCCAACTGGGTGTAGTACCCGGCGATCCTAACGAGTCCATCTGAAATATCAACGAGCAGGTACAGCCTTATGACCGATACGCATACCGAGACCACCGAACACGTAAAACCGACGCCAGTTCACCGCGGGGTAACCCTGCGCGCGGTGATACTGGGCATGATTCTGGTTCCCTGTGTCGCCTGGTTCAACATATCCATTGAGGCGATCCGGTACGCCGGCCAACCCACCACGATCTCTCTGTTCCCGCATCTGCTGGCGCTGCTGCTGTTTATGGTGGGTATCAACACGCTGGTTGGCAAGATCCGCGAGTCATGGCGGTTCTCTGTTGCGGAACTGATCACCACCTACTTCTTCGTGATGATGGGGGCGGTGATGGCCTCTCACGACCTGATTGAGGTCATGACTCCCATTCTGACGTATCCGTTTAAGTACGCCAATCCGGCGAACCGGTGGGGCACCGAAGTCATCCCCTATCTGCCGAAATGGTTGTTTGTCAGTGACCCCGGCGCGGTGGATAAGTACTATATCGGTGGAGCCAATTTCTGGCAGTGGAGTGAACTCCGCATATGGGCTGGTCCATTGCTGATGTGGACCGGCTTCTTTTTTGTCCTGGCGTTCGGATTGTTCTGCTTGAACGCGATCCTGAGAAAGCAGTGGACCGATCGCGAGCGGTTGGCGTATCCGCTCGTGCAGTTCGCGCTGGAGATGGTCCAGCCCAAGCAGCCTCTGTTCACCAACAAGGCCTTCTGGGTGGCGTTTATCATCGCCGGACTGCTGGACATGTGGTTTGGATTCGCCTCTCTCTTCCCATCGATCCCGCCGCCGTACCAAAAACTGGTACCCCTGGAACAGAGCATCACCACACCGCCATGGAACGCTATCGGCTGGACGCCGCTGGCGTTCTTCCCATGGATTGTGGGCATTGGTGTGCTGCTGCCGACCGATCTGCTGTTCAGCTGCTGGTTCTTCTTCTGGATCTGGAAACTGCAGCCGATCATCGCCGCCCAGTTCGGATGGAACCAGATCCCGGGGTTCCCCTACATCAACGAGCAGTCCTTCGGCGCCTATGTAGCGATCTCACTGTTCACCATGTACACCGCCCGCAAGGTGCTTGGCAAAGCGCTGCTGGCGATCTTTAAAGGCGCGGGAGACGAAGACAAGGGGGAACCGCTGCCCTACCGATGGGCGGCGCTGGGTTTCCTGGCGTCTATGGCGCTGCTATGGGTGTTCTTCTCCACGTGCGGCATGTCACCGGCGGTTATCCTGATGACTCTGGTGATCTACCTGGTCATCTCCATTGCGGTGACGCGCATGCGCGCCGAACTGGGGCCGCCTGCTCATGACCTGCACGACGCCGGTCCGCAACGGCTGATCCCGCTGCTCTACGGTGTGGAGAACATGAACAAGCATGAGATCGCCATGCTGGCGCCCATCCAGGGCTTCAACAGAGCGTATCGCGCCCATCCAATGCCGGTCGGTATCGAAGCCATCCGGGGTGCAGAGCGCACCGGAGGATCGATGCGTGCGATGTTCTGGGTGATGGTGTTCGCTGTCGCCTGGGGTACCGCGTGGGCGTTCTTCATCAACGTGGGGCTTCACTATCAATGGGGGGCCGCCTCCAAGTCGGACTTCCCGTTTGTGTCCACCATTTTCGGTCGCGAACCATATGACCGGATTACGTCACTGCTCACCGCGGCGGTCTCCTCGGTACAGCAGCGCAACGTGGTGTGGGCCATGGTGGTGGGTTTCGTGGTTACCGCCCTGCTGTCGGTGATGCGGCTGCAGATCGTCAACTTCCCGCTGCATCCGGTGGGTTACGCCATCAGCAGCAGCTGGAGCGGTTCGCTGCTCTGGTTCCCGTTGTTGATCGCCTGGATCTGCAAGGTCAGCATCATGAAGATCGGCGGGCTGCGTTCCTTCCAGAAGGCGCTCCCGTTCTTCCTGGGACTGGCGTTGGGAGAGTGTGTGATGGGCACCATCTGGTACGCCATCAGCGTCTTCACGCACACAAAGGCGTTCAGCGTCTGGCCCTACTGATCTGCCCCACAGGGCGCCGTCTACACAAACAGCCCGGCCCATCGGCCGGGCTGTTCGCGTTATGAATGGGTCACAGGGTATCTCCTGAGGCCGATGCGCCTACCAGCGGCGGGCCCCGGTGAGCGGCAGGTCACTGCCGCCCATCAGGAACTCGTCCACGTGACGCGCGGCTTCGCGTCCTTCGGCCATCGCCCAGACCACCAAAGACTGCCCGCGCCGCATGTCGCCTGCCGCAAACACCTTGGGCACGCTGGTCTGGAATGAGGCGTTGACCTGTACGTTACCGCGCTGATTGAGATGCACCCCCAACTGGTTGAGCAGCCCATAATGCTGTGGATGCAGGAATCCCATCGCCAGCAGCACCAAGTCGGCCTTCAGCGTAAACGCTGAGTCCGGCAGTTCACGCATCCGGGGCGGCGTCCCTTCCCACTCCACCCGTACAGCATGCAGGGTTTGCACTCGGCCGTCAGCTCCCTCCAGCGAGGTCGTGCTGACACACCATTCGCGTTCGCCTCCCTCTTCATGTGAGCTGGAGGACCGAAGTATGAGCGGCCATTGGGGCCACGGGTTCTCCGGGGTGCGCTCAGCCGGCGGCTTCGGCAGCAGTTCCAACTGAGTCACATGTGCCGCACCCTGTCGAATGCTCGATCCCAGACAGTCGGCGCCGGTGTCGCCGCCGCCGATAATGATGACATGCTTGTCTTTCGCGGTAATCGGCTCCTCGCCGGGCAGCAAGGGAAGTCCAGCGACACGCCGGTTCTGCTGGGTAAGGAACTCCATGGCAAAGTGCACACCCTTGAGTTCACGTCCCGGCACGTTCAGGTCGCGCGGGATCGTGCTGCCGCCGGTAAGCACCACGGCGTCGAAACCGGCCAACAGCTGATCACCGGTGATGTCGACTCCCGCGTTTACGCACGTGCGGAACACCACACCTTCTGCCTCCATCTGGGCGATACGGCGGTCGATCTGCCACTTCTCCAGCTTGAAGTCCGGAATGCCGTAGCGCAACAGTCCGCCGATACGATCTGCGCGCTCGAACACCGTGACTGCATGCCCCGCCCGCGCGAGCTGTTGCGCAGCGCTCAGACCCGCTGGGCCGCTGCCGATGACGGCTACGGCCTTACCCGTGCGCACCAGCGGAGGCTCCGGCTTGACCCACCCCTCGCGCCAGGCCACATCAATGATTGTCTGTTCGTTCAGCTTGATGTTCACAGGGGGGCAGTTGATGCCCAGCACGCACGACCCCTCACAGGGCGCTGGGCACAGCCGCCCCGTGAACTCCGGGAAGTTGTTTGTCGCGTGCAGCCGCTCAATGGCCTCCTGCCACCGTCCCCGAAAGACCAGATCATTCCATTCGGGGATCAGATTGCCCAGTGGACAGCCGCTATGGCAGAACGGCACACCGCAATCCATACAGCGCGCTGCCTGCTTCAGGTGCTCGTCACTGTCCAGCAGCAGGTGAAACTCCTGCCAATCCTGCACGCGTTCCGATACCGGGCGATCGGGTGCGGTCACCCGGTCGTACTTCAAGAAACCCTTCGGGTCAGCCATGGGTGACAACCTCCTTCCGCTCCGTCTGAGCCTCTTCCTGGGACAGTACCGCCAGCATGGTCTTGTACTCTTTGGAGATCACCTTGATGAAGTGGCTCAGCACATCATCCCAACGGGCCAGCACATCGCGAGCCCGCGTGCTGTGCGTATAGGCCAGATGCGCCTCCACCAGTCTTCGGAGCAAGGCGACATCCTCAGGATCGGTCACCGCCTCCAGCAGGATGCTCCCGCCGCCCCGGTTGACGTTCTGGCGGAACTGGCCCCACTGGTCCAGAACAAACGCCACCCCTCCGCTCATACCGGCGGCGAAGTTGCGCCCCGTTTTACCCAGCACCACCACCACACCGCCGGTCATGTACTCGCAACCGTGATCGCCGACCCCTTCGACAACGGCGTGCGCCCCGCTGTTGCGTACAGCGAAACGCTCGCCGACCACGCCGCGCAGGTAAACCTCGCCGCTGGTGGCGCCGTAGAGCAGTGTGTTGCCGGCGATGATGTTTTCAGCGGGATCGAACGCAGCCTCCCGGTCGGGAAACGCGATGATCCGGCCTCCGGACAGCCCTTTGCCCAAGTAGTCGTTGGCGTCACCCTCCAGGGTGAACTCGATGCCTCGGTTCAAAAAGGCGCCGAAGCTCTGTCCAGCCGTTCCCCGGAAACGCGCCTGGATGGTGGCGTCCGGCAGGGCGTCCGCACCCCATCTCCGGGCGACCTCACCGCTGAGCATCGCACCCACCGTGCGGTTGCTGTTGCGTACCGGGAGTTCGAACTTCACGGCATCGCCGCGCTCCAGCGCCGCACGGCACCGTTCAATCAGCGTGTTGTCCAGCGCCGCTTCTAAACCGTGGTTCTGCGACTCGACGCACCGCAGCGGTGACGCCGGCTTCATCTGCGGTTGATGCAAAATCGACTGCAGATCCAGGTCGGACGCCTTCCAGAGGTACTCCGGGATGTCGGGTTCCAGCACATCACTGCGGCCGATCATCTCATCCATGGTCCGAAAACCGAGTTCGGCCATGTACTCGCGTGTCTCCTCGGCGATGAACCGGAACAGGTTCACCACATGCTCCGGCTTTCCGGCGAAGCGCCTGCGAAGCTCCGGGTCCTGTGTGGCGATACCTGCCGGACAGGTGTTGTTGTGACAGACGCGCATCATGATGCAACCCATGGAGACCAGTGCGATGGTCGCAAAGCCGAACTCCTCAGCGCCCAGCAGCGCTGCCACCACAACATCGCGCCCGGTCTTCAACTGACCGTCGGTCTGTACAATGATCCGGCTGCGCAGCCGGTTTTTCACCAGCACCTGCTGCGTCTCGGCAAGTCCCAGTTCCCACGGCAATCCCGCATGCTTGATGCTGGACAGCGGTGACGCCCCGGTGCCGCCGTCATGTCCGCTGATGAGCACGTGGTCGGCATGCGCCTTGGCCACACCGGCGGCCACAGTACCCACCCCCACTTCGGACACCAGCTTGACGGAGATGCGTGCAGCCGGATTGACGTTTTTCAAGTCATAGATCAGTTGCGCCAGGTCTTCGATGGAGTAGATATCATGGTGCGGCGGCGGTGAGATCAGCGTGACGCCGGGTGTGGAGTGACGCAGCCGACCGATGTAACGATCCACTTTGTGCCCGGGCAATTGCCCGCCTTCTCCCGGTTTCGCGCCCTGCGCCATCTTGATCTGCAGTTCATCCGCGTTCACCAGGTAATGGGTTGTTACGCCGAACCGCGCCGAGGCGACCTGCTTGATAGCGCTGCGACGCCAGTCGCCGTTCGCATCACGGGAGAACCGCACCGGGTCTTCGCCACCCTCACCGGTATTGCTCTTGCCGCCGATGCGGTTCATGGCGATCGCCAGCGTCTCATGCGCTTCGGTGCTGATCGACCCCAGCGACATCGCCCCGGTGACAAAGCGCCGCATGATCTGCTCGATGGGTTCCACTTCATCCAAGGGAACAGGTTCCCGCTTGCGGAACTTCAGCAGACCGCGCAGTGTGGCGACCTGGCGGTCAAAGGCATTGACCTCCTGCGAAAACATTTTGAACTTCGCATAGTCGCCGCTGCGCACCGCAAACTGAAGCGCGGCAATCGTTTCGGGGTTGATCTGATGATATTCGCCCGCCCGTCGCCACTTGTAAGCGCCGCCGGGATCCAAGGGTGTATTGCCCCGTGCAGGAACAGCCGGCCAGGCGGCCTGATGGCGCATCAATGCCTCCCGGGCGATCACATCCAGGCGCGCTCCCGAAATGCGCGATGGCGTATGGGTAAAGTACCGGTCGATCACCTCCGCGTGCAGCCCCACGGCTTCAAAGATCTGTGCCCCCCGGTAACTCTGCAGCGTGCTGATGCCCATCTTGGACATCGTCTTCAGGATGCCCTTATTTACCGCCTTGGCGTAGTTTCGGCAAGCCTTCTGCAGGGAGATGCCCGGCAGACGGCCGTCGCGAATGGTCTGGCCGATCAGTTCATAGACCAGATACGGGTTGACGGCGCTGGCTCCGTATCCCAGCAGCAACGCGAAGTGCATCACCTCGCGCGGCTCTCCCGACTCGATCACCAGGCCGAGAGACGCGCGTGATCCCTGCCGCACGAGATGGTGATGCACCGCGGCGCAGGCCAGCAGCGCGGGAATAGGCGTTTTGTCCGGGCCGGCGCTGCGGTCACTCAGGATCACGATACTCACACCGTCAGCGACCGCCGCATCGACTTCCGCGCAGACCGCATCCAGCGCCTGTTCCAGTGCACCGGGACCACCGTCGCGTGCGAACACCGCCGCGACGGTTCGGGATTGAAACGCTTCCGTCTCAATCTGACGCAGCCGCTCCAACTGTACATTGCTGAGAATCGGTGAGTCTAGATGCAGCTGCTGACACTGTTCCGGAGCTTCACTGAGCAGGTTGCCCCCCTTGCCGACGTAGTACTCCAGCGACATGACGATATCTTCGCGGATCGGGTCGATCGGCGGGTTGGTGACTTGGGCAAACAGCTGCTTGAAGTAGTTGTACAACAGCTGCGGCCGTGGAGACAGCACCGCCAGGGGCGTGTCATTTCCCATGGAGCCGATGGGCTCTTCACCCTTTTCGCACATCGGCCGGATGAGAATATCCAGGTCCTCTTGCGTGTACCCGAACAGACGCAGTCGAGGCTCCAGCGGCTGCTGTTGCGCGCCGGAAAGCATCACCGGATCGGGCAGATCGGTGATATGCAGCCGGTTATCATCCAGCCACTCACTGTAGGGCTGGCGGCTCACGATGGTGTCCTTTAACTCGTTATCACCGATGATCCGGCCCTGAAGGGTATCCACCAGCAGCACCTTTCCGGGCTGCAGACGCCACTTCTCGCGGATGCGGTCGGCGGGAATATCCAACACGCCCGCTTCCGAGGCCATCACCACCAGGTTGTCGCGGGTGACTACATACCTGGCAGGACGCAATCCGTTGCGGTCCAGCAGAGCTCCCACCACGCGGCCATCGGTAAACGCGATAGCTGCCGGACCGTCCCAAGGCTCCATCATGCACGCATGGTATTCATAGAACGCACGCCGTTCCGGATCCATGCGGTCGTTGGTGGACCATGCCTCGGGCACCAGCATCAGCATGGCGTGCGGCAGGCTGCGTCCCCCCATCACCAGCAGTTCCAGCGCGTTATCCAGCGTCGCGCTGTCGCTGCCGGTCTCCGATATCAAGGGCTGGAGGCGATCCAGGCTGCCGCCCAACTCCTCGCTGTACAGGCTGCTCGCGCGGGCGCGCATCCAGTTACGGTTTCCCCGCAGGGTGTTGATCTCGCCATTGTGGGCCAGCATCCGGTATGGATGCGCCAGATCCCAGGTAGGAAAGGTGTTCGTACTGAAGCGTTGATGCACCAGCGCCAGCGCGCTGGTGAGTTTAGGGTTCACCAGATCTTTGTAGAACGCCCCGATCTGGCGGGCCAGCAGCAACCCCTTGTATACAATCGTCCGCGAGGACAGGCTGCAGACATACAGGTAGGACGCCTGTCGAAGCGCCAGGTCCAAAGCGGCGCGCTCGATACGCTTGCGGATGACATACAGCCGGCGCTCAAACGTGTCGTCAGTATCCACGCCTTCGCCGCGTCCCACGTAGAACTGCCGAATCACCGGCTCTACCGACTTGGACGCCGCACCGATCTGCGTATTGTCCACCGGCACATTGCGCCAGCCCAGAAACAGCTGCCCCTCTTCTTCGACTGTCTGCTCGATCAAAGTCCGACAGACACGCCGCTCTACCGGATCGCGGGGGAGGAACACCATGCCTACCCCATAATAACCGGGGTCTGGCAAGGGAACATCGCCATCCTCGATAAACAGCGTATGGGGGATCTGCAGCAGGATTCCTGCACCGTCACCGGTATCGGGGTCACTTCCTGAGGCGCCCCGGTGTTCAAGGTTTACAAGCACCTGCAGCGCCTGCTCGACGATGCGATGCGATGCTTCCCCTTTGATGTTGACGACAAAACCGACGCCACACGCGTCGTGCTCAAACTGAGGGTCGTAGAGACCCTCGCGCTGTGGTAGGCCCATCCTTGGTTTTGCTCCTATTCCCCGGCGCGGGCCACACTGCCATCCTGGCCGGAAAAAAAACACCCATGCCGCAGGCGCCTTCTCATACTCCGCAGCCGTTGCGGTGGAAGTGGCGCGCCCTGGCACGGGCGTCTCTGTTACCGTGTAGCATAGATTATACCATCAAAGGTCCATCGCACACACCTTAGGTGCATCTACCGGTTTGAAGCTCACAGCGGCCGTTTCCCCTTGGGGTATGCTGTGCATGATGAACCCTCAGCCATACCCAACCGTCCGTAAGCCCGGGGGATAGCATGAAACGTTGGATCTACGGGTTGATACCCGTGTGCCTGTTAGTCGGGCTGATCGCCTGGCGGTTCCACCAGAAACAGGCCGACACGGCGCTGATGGGACAGCGAGGAGCACGCGGTCCGGCATCGGTGGAGATGGTCCGTGCGGAGCGCCGTACGTTGGAAGTGCGCTACGAGGTCACCGGCAGTGTCGAAGCGGTCTGGAATGTCCGACTGTCGCCCCGGGTCAGCGGGCGGATCGACGCCATCCTGGCGCAAGAGGGCGACCGTGTGCGCCAGGGACAGCCGCTGGTACGCATTGACCAATCAGAGGTAACCGCTCAGGTGCAGCAGCAGCAGGCCAATCTGGCTGAGGCGCAGCACCGGCTGGCCCAAGCCCAGTTGAACCAGGATCCCACCGACACCGCCATCACGGGACAGGTGCGCCAGCAGGCGGCCGCGGTGAACAGCGCTCGGGCGGACATGAAACAGGCTGTGACTGCACGAGAGGCGCAGCGTGAGGCGGTGAAGGCGTTACGCGATGATGCCGCGGCCAAGGTCGCTGCCGCTGAAGCGGCTGTGGGCAATGCGGCAGCAGCCATGCGCAGCGCGCAGGCCAATGTCGACAATGCCGCCAGCAGGCTGCGTCGCGCAGAGGAACTGCACCGGCAGGGGTTTATCGCCACCCAGGATGTCGACGACGCCCGTACCGCCCTCAACGTACAACAAGCGGCTGCAGATGCCGCTGCCGGTCAACAGCAGAACGCCGCGGCTCAGCTGAGTGCGGCTCATGCGCAGCAGCGCTCGGTGGAGCAACAGACCCGAGTAACGCTGGCCAAGGCCGATGCCGATGTGGACGCAGCGCAGGCCCGAGTCATTCAAGCGGAAACCGCTCTGCGCACCGCGCAGGCCAACACCGCTCAGTCTCAGGCGTTCCGTCAAAGCCTGCAGGCGCTGCGTGCCGGTGTGGCCGCGTCCGCGGCACAACTGCAGAGCGCCCGCGCCCGGCTTGCGGATACGGTACTCCGATCGCCGGTCGACGGCGTGGTCACCATCAGCACACCGCTTGGTGTCAAATTCAGCCTGTTCCAGATCGGGCTTTCGATGGAGCTGCTGTTTTCAGGCCCGGACCGGGGACGTCCCATCGCACGGGCGTACAGCCGGGGATTTGGCGTCCATATG
>CAZHSN010000011.1:0-39265 GCA_964535125.1 uncultured bacterium | reverse complement strand
CGGGAGAGACGGACGGATTGATCCGGCGTCGATGCTGCAGCGTCTGGGCGAACGCGGGGTGACCTCTATACTGGTGGAGGGCGGAGGGGAACTGGTCGGCTCGTTGCTGGATGCGCGGATGGCGCACGAAATGGTGGTGTTTATAGCCCCGCGGGTTATCGGTGGTGCGGAGGCCCGTCCAGCCGTGGCTGGAATCGGGGCAGATCGGCTGACTGATGCTCCCTGTCTGCAGCCGGTCACATGGACCTCGTGTGGTGAGGACATGATGGCCAGCGGTCTGCTTGTCTGGCAGGAGGACGTGTAGTGTTTACCGGCATCATTCGGGAAGTCGGCGTGGTGCAGACGGTATCCTTGTCATCCTCTGGCGGTGTCATGGACGTGTCTGCCGGTCAGCTTCCGTCGCGCGTACAGCCGGGCGACAGCGTGGCTGTGGACGGTGTGTGTCTGACCGCCACACGGATACAGGACGGACGCATCCGCTTTGACGCCATGCCGGAGACCATCAGCCGGACCACTCTGGCCAAGCTTACGCAGGGCGACCGCGTGAATCTGGAAGATGCGTTGAGGCTGGGCGATCCGCTGGGCGGACACATGGTTCAAGGCCATATCGATACCGTGGGTGTGTTGTCCAGCGCGTTGGAACGCGGCAACGCCGTAGAGTGGCGCATCCAGGTGGAGCGGTCCTGGATGCGGTTGATTGTCCCCAAGGGGTCGGTGGCTGTACACGGTGTCAGTCTGACGGTAATCGACACGGGTGCCGACTGGTTTACCGTGGGATTGATACCACACACCCGTAACACGACGACGTGGCATCTGAAGCGTTCCGGCGACCGGGTGAACATCGAGACCGACATTCTGGGCCGGTATGTGGAACGTCTGCTGGGATGGCGCGAGTCGGGTTCCATTGATGCCGATCTGTTGGACCGGTGCGGTTTCGGCGCTCCCCTGGGCATGTGAGCCTCAGATATGCGGTTTACCAAGGCACAGGCAACAGGCAATGACTTTGTAATCCTATCCGCTAGTGCGGCCGCCGGTCCACTGGATGTGCTTGCACAACGGATGTGCATCCGCCGTGTGGGGGTTGGTTCAGACGGGCTGCTGGTGGTTACGCACCCGCCGGAGGGGCCCTTGGCCATGCGCATGTTCAATCCGGATGGTACGGAGGATATGTGCGGTAACGGGTTGCGCTGTGTTGCCCGGTGGGCTGTCTGCAATAAGCTGACATCAGGCATGGAATTTGATATCAACGCGTTGGATGGCCGGCATCACGCCTGGGTTGGCGATGAAACGGTTACGGTGACGATGGTCCCGCCCGTCTGGACGGCGGATCAGGTACCCGTGCTCTGGCCGAAAAGCCCCGCCGCGGATATACCGGTAGAGACCCCTTGGGGGCGGCTGTCCGTGACGGCGGTGAATACGGGGTCCACGCACGCTGTTGTCGCCATGCCGGTTCTGCCGGATCATGCGGACACCGCACGCTTGGGCGCCTTCCTGGAGACCCATCATCTGTTTCCTCAGCGCACCAGCGTACTCTTCGCCCGACGAGACAGTGAAGCC
Source organism: uncultured bacterium (assembly GCA_964535125.1). Lineage (GTDB taxonomy): Bacteria > Armatimonadota > HRBIN16 > HRBIN16 > HRBIN16 > CAZHSN01. The sequence goes on along the minus strand of CAZHSN010000011.1, from coordinate 37,708 downwards.
CGGTATACGATCCGTATCTGGGAGCGCGGTGCGGGCGAGACACTGGGTTGTGGAACGGGCGCCTGTGCGGTGGCCGCTGTCGCCAGGCTGCATGGTGATGCAGCGGACTGGTACCGGGTTGTCAGCCTCGGCGGCATACTTCAGGTACGGTTCACTGACGATGGTTCGACCCTGTTGCGGGGGGCGGCCAGTTTAACATACGAGGGCGTCTGGGCGCCCTGAGCGGCTGCCACGGTTCATCTGGACTATCAATTCGGAGGCTGTCATGATCTCTCGCGTCCTGCTATGCTGCCTGCTGGTGCTGACCACACCGGCCTGGGCACAGGAGGTCCGGTTGGCTCCCATGGCGCCGGCGTTTGAGCGTTGGCTTCGTAACCCCGATACGCCACTGGCGCCGACGCCGTTTACGGTGGCCGGGCGTCCTGTGGAGGTCGGATCGACGCCGTTGCCCTCCCGGTATGACCTGCGCGAACAGGGGCGCTGCACCCCGGTGCGTGATCAGATGTACGCCGGCACTTGCTGGATTTTCGGCACGTATGCCGCATTGGAAGGAGCGTTACTGCCTGCCGAACCTTGGGACTTCGCCGAAAAGACGCTGCGTAACCGCTCGCTGTATGATCTCGACCCGATGAATGGGGGCGGCAACCCGGTGATGGCCACCGCATTGCTGACCGGATGGATGGCGCCCGGGGCGGAGTCAGACGATCCGTATGATGACACCAGCCTCTATTCACCGCCTGGCATACCCGTGCGCAAGCACGTACAAGAGGTGCTGTGGCCCCCCGACCGAAGTGCTCCGGGCGATGTAGACTACCTCAAGCGCCTGGTGATGCAGTACGGCCCGGTGGGAACTGCGGTTGCCATGGACTTGAGCTATTACAATCGAAAGTACCACTCGTTGTGTGTTCCCTATCAGTCCGCTAACCACTATGTCGCGATCGTGGGATGGGACGATGCCTATCCGCGTGAGTGGTTCACGCAACCGCCGGCCGGCGATGGCGCGTTTCTTATAAAGAACAGCTGGTCGGAATACTGGGGCGATCACGGCTATTTCTGGGTCTCCTATTATGACAAAACTGTCGGCACTATGAACTGCTGTTTCCCCGTACCGGAGAACACCACCAACTATGCACGGCAATATCAGTACGATCCGCTCGGGGTGACCGGATGGGCGGGACTGGTTACGGAACCTGAGATGTCCATGGCGGCCGTATACACCGCCGAAGAGGATGAATGGATCAGCGCCGCCGGTTTCTATGCCGCGACCGCCAGCACCGAATACCGTGTATGTGTGTTTCTGGATCCGCCAGCCGACTCGCCGATCGGTAACCTTCAGCGCACAGCCAAAGGGATCACGTCTTGGCCCGGCTACAAGACCGTCGTATTATCTGACTTGGTGAAGGTACACAAGGGCCAGCGGTTCGCCATCGTGGTGGATTTGAAGTCGCCCTATTCAGTTTATCCACTGCCCGTCGAGTTGCGTATCCCCGGCTTTAGTTCGCGTGCTTCCGCAAATCCGGGCGAAACCTATATCGGCAGCGGCGATACGGATTGGTTCGATTGCGTGGAGGTGTTCGCCAACGCCAGCATGTGTGTGCGCGCTTTCTCAATCCCGGACTATCCGGTGGCGCATGTACAGGGACGCATGGAGATGGACCGGTATACGGGTGACCTGCGAGAACTGCACAGTACGGTGCTGTTCCGCAATGCGGCCACCGGCTCGGTGGACTATGTGATGCCCCTGCAGCAGGATGTCATGGGACGCTTCTCGTTACCATGGGCGCCGCAGGGTGACTGGGACTTGATCGTCCGCACCCCTAACTTCCTGGGGGTTAAGCTGCCCGTACAGATCCACGGGGATGTGGATGGCCTGCTGGTTTCCTGTCTGAACGGCGATGCAGACGGCGACAACCAGATAACGCTGTTTGACTATCTGCTGCTGGATAGCCGGTTTGGCGCGATCGGGAACCCTGGCGATCTCGATGGCGATGGACTGGTGACGCTGTTCGACTATCTGATCGTGGACGCGAACGTGGGGGCAACTGGTGAATAGGTCAGGTCACATGCGGTGTATCGGATGGTACACTTGCGGTAAGTATCTGTAGCCGTGATGCGATGGTCAACCGCCAGCGTCGCCGCGTGTGCTGTACGACTCTGTCTGACATGGAGGAAGCCGTGAAACAGGTTCTGAGGGTGTTCTGTTGCTTGCTGATCTCTACGGCGGCGGCTTACTGCCAAGTAGCCGAGCGCGCGCCATTCTCACCAGACTTTGTGAAGTGGCGGATGAACCCGGTCAGTCCTATCATCCCAGTCCCCATACAGATGGTGGGGCGTCCTGTATCGGTGATGTCGGATCCGCTTCCGGCAACCTATGATCTCAGGACGCAGGGACGGAGTACACCGGTGCGCGACCAGATGGCTACCGAAAACTGCTGGATTTTCGGTACATATGCCGCTCTGGAAGGTACGCTGGCGCCCGATGAGGTGCATGACTTTGCTGAAAAGACCCTGCGGAACCGATCACGGTTTGACTGGGACAAGATCACCCGGGGTGGGAACATCAACATGGCCGCAGCCATGCTGTCTCAATGGGACGGCCCATGCAATGAACTTGATGATCCCTTTGATGACACCAGCCGGTACTCGCCGGCGGGTATACCGGTACGTAAGCATGTGCAGCAGATTATCTGGCCGGCGGACCGGCTGAACAACCAAGACAACGCGTTCATCAAGAACCTGGTGATGCAGTACGGTCCTGTGGGTTCGGTCGTGACATGGGATATCAACTACTTCAGCGCCACGTGGGGATCGTTGTATACCCCGTACAGCGCCATGAACCACTACGTGGCGATCATTGGGTGGGATGACACATATCCCCGCACCCGCTTCAGACAACAACCGGTGGGTGACGGTGCGTTTTTGATCAAGAACAGCTGGGGTGAGGACTGGGGGCAGCAGGGATATGGCTGGGTCTCGTATTATGATCCGACTATCGGCCGGATGCTCAGCGCTTTTCCGAAACCTGATCCGGTGACCAACTACGCCAAACGATACGCCTATGACCCCCTGGGTATGGTGAATTCGATCGGGTTTACCGGAAAGCCGTCGGCTTGGATGGGCGCGTGCTATGTCTCCGATAGCGAGCAGTTGGTTTGCGCTGTCAGCTTTTATACGGTGGGCGCCAACACGGCATACACCGTGCAGGTGCATGCACTGGCGCAGGGCGCCAACTCGCCGGTAGGCAGCAAACTGGCGGAAACCACAGGCAGCGTAGTCTGGCCGGGATACCACACCATCCCGATTCCCAGTCCCCCGGCGCTGACCGCCGGACAGCGCTTTTCGGTGATTGTGCAGTTGACCACACCCGGGACCAACTATCCATTGGCCATTGAAGAGCCGATCTCGGGCTATTCCTCTGCCGCACGCGCCAACGCGGGGGAGACATATTACAGCTCGAACGGCACCACCTGGCGGGACACGGTCAGCGACTTTCCGAACACCAGTCTGTGCGTGCACGTCTATACGCGTCCGGTTGGCCCCACGCACAGCATCTATGGGAAGATCATCATGAACCAATTCGTGGGTGATCGGCGCGAGTACCCGACGACCGTGTATGTATTCGATCCCAACACCGGCATGAGCCGCACCATGATGGCGCAGCAGGACAGCCAGGGATGGTTTGCGCTGCACTGGGTGCCGGAAGGTGAATGGGACATTCTGTTCCTGATGCCGCACTTCTTGGGTATCAAGCTGCCGTTCAACCTGACCAACGATATACAAGATGTGATGCTCAGTTTCGTGAACGGCGACGCCGACGGCGACAACCAAGTCACCCTATATGACTACTTGGTTCTGGATAGTCTGTTCGGCCAGGCAAACAGCATGGCTGACCTGGATGGCGACGGTCAGGTGACGTTGTTTGACTACCTGATCATAGACAGCAACTTTGGCGCCATGGGCAACTGAGGGGGATACCGGCTTTCAGGCACTAGCCGAATACACGCCGTTCCGCCGGTTGGCGGGGGGGGGGCTGCAGAGCGTCATCTGCGGGATGGCGTTCGGATGCGTTAGCGTCAGCGCGGGCGCGTGGGCCTTCATCGCCTGTCATCGCTTTGTTACGGGCGTGTCGGTTATCCTCCGACGCGCCCGTATTACACGCGTGTTCGATGCGCTCATTGCTCCAATGATTTCGTGTTCAACACAGGTAGACTTGGGCTGGCGCAGACTCAACAGCTGACGGTGCGCAGGGTGATGTGGATAATGAATGAGGTGCGACAACATACCGATTGGCCGGCGCCCGCGCTGCAATATGGTGTGGGGGAACTGCATGGGGCCAGCGGCGGGTACCAGTGGCTGCGTCGTGATAACTCGGTGTCGGATCAGGATCTGGCCTACCTGGAACCGCGGATGACCTATGCGCAGCCTCAGGATGCCCCGCGGCTGGCTCTATACGCACTGACCGACCGGCGACTGGCTGCCGTGCGCTGCCGGCTGGAAGCGGGCAGTGACTCTGCCGGGCGATCCGGAGCGGTGCTATGCGAGGCGTGGATCTGGCCTGTATCGCAACTGGCGCAGGTTGGCGGCCCGTCCGCCTGGCTGGCGTATTGTCTGGATACGCCCAGTCCTCCCATTCCAGAACGTCCGCCGGTGGCCGCCCGGATGGCAGCGGAGGCCACTTCGGACCAAGTGTGGACGGTCCGTCAGGACACACGGCGCATCGCCCTTGAACTGATGGCTGCATATCTGTGGATCCCGGATGATCTGTGGACGATCTGTACCTTTGATACCGCTGTGGATGGCCTGAACGCACGGCTGGCGTGCTGGATGAACGGCAGCGCCACCGGGGCGTTTACGGTTGGCAGACCCGCGCGTCTCGACCGGCTGCCGCAGGAACAGGCCGCTGCGGCTCCCGACAACTGGTATGCGCTTTGGCTTGGTGGAGACACCGTCCGGCACGACCAGGTTGCCGCAGCCTACCGTTTTTTTTCTCAACTGCGCGGCACGCCCGACGAACTGCCGACAGGCGTGTTGGAACTGCTGCAGAGTCTGCCCGAGTCCCCGGTTCTGGTGGACGCGGTGCGCAGGCTGGCCCGCACCGCAAGCGGCCCGGGCGTGACCGAACTGCAAGCGTGGTTGTCTGCCCGCAAGCCGCTTCCCTTGTGGAAACGGTTGCGGACACGCCGATAATACAGCGACAAGCTCCGGGTTAGCTGCCGGCGGCTGATTCAGTCAATAGACGGTACCGGAATGTGCAGCCGGCACGGCCCCCCGATGTCAATGCGGTTTGTACAAGCTCACCGACAGCCGGAACCCCCAGAGCGATCTGCAGGTGATGCCGTATGTGTCCCATACAGCAATAGCAGTACGTCTCCGATACCGGCTCAGCCGCGTCGCGCAGGCAGACGCAGGTGTACGTCTCCGCGTCTTCCGGGAAGAACCGTATCACCACACTCCCATCGGCTTTGCGTGTCACCGAGTGCCCGAACACATAGTGGGTTTCGCCGGCTGCGGCAATGCGTGCTTCCAACGTGTCGTGGTCGCGGGCGATCTGGCGGCTGAGTTGCAGGCGTTTCCCTGCCAGGCAGCAGGCGCAACCTTCGCGGATGGCTACCCGCTGCTCCTTGGAGAGCAACGTGTCCATGCGACGCATAGCTTCGGCGAACCAACGGGCCTTGACCGCCGGTTTGGCTGTTTTGGCGATATCCTCGCCGCCGGCCATGATCTGGTCGATGATCTGGGGGCTTACCGCATGTTGCACAAGACTGTCATACAGTCTCTGGATGCGTCCAAACTCGTACTGATCCATCAGTGTCCCTCGGCAGCGTTGCGGGCGAATCGGAGATCCGCCCGTGGATGGTCTGGCAGTTCAGGATGCGTTTTGTGCGTCGGCAAGCCAGACTTGCAGGTCTTCAACCGTTTTTCGGATGTCGGCGGCCTGCTGCGGTCCGCTGATCTCGCGCTCGATCACCAACTCGCCGGTGAAGCCGATCTGTACCAGCCGCTTGATGAACTCCGGGTACCGTACATTACCTTGACCGGCTGCGACCTCAATCCCGAGTTCCGATCCGTTGGTGGGGGGCATGCCATCTTTCACATGCACGTTGCGCACCCACTGACCGAAGGTGTGCAGCGCGTCAATGGGATTACCCTTGCCATACATCAGCAGATTGGCCGGGTCCAAGTTAATACCCATATTCGGCAGGCCGATCCGCTCAATGGTTCGCAGCAGCACCACAGGGGTCTCCTGTCCGGTCTCGAACCAGAATCCCAATCCCAGCGCGTGGCAGTGTGCGGCGACCTCACCGATGGCGTCCACGACGGGTTGGTACTCGGGGTCGGTCATGTTTTCCGGAATGAACCCGCAGTGGGTGATGATGGCCGGCGCGCTGATCGCTTTCGCGAAGTCTGCCCAACCCTTCAACTGAGCGACCCGCACTGCCCGGTACTCAACGGGTACGACTCCCAAGGTGATGGGCCCTTCGGTGAAATTCCAAGCCGACGGACCGGTGTATCCGGCCCACACCGCGCAGACGCGCACGCCGGTGCGCGCCGACTCGGCCTTGACAGCCTCAGCGACCGCAGGATCTGTGGGCGGCTCACCCCAGCAGTTCAACTGGCAGACCTTCAAACCGAACTGCTGCACATGCTCGAAACAGCGGCCATCCATGGCCAGCGAACTCATCACGCCTATTTCCATGTTCCGTCGTCCTCCAAGGGGTATTTCAGTCTCAGTATGCCAAAGAAATCGGTGCGTTATCGGCCGGGAACAACATAGGTATCGTCTGACATCAGTTCCCTGTCCCCGTGCGGTGACTCACGCCAGACAGTGACCCGCAAGGCGCGCTGACCGTTGAGCCGTGCGGGCTGTTCGCGCCGTATGGGGTGGCAGGGTTTTCGGGGTTCTGTCGCCATGATATCGGCCACTAGCCGGTCGCCATCCACGCGCATCAGCAGTCGAACAGGATGCGTAAAGGGATTGCGCAGCTTCAGATCTTGCCACAAGCTGACCGTGGCATCAGCGCCGGCCGGAAGGTATGGCGCCACCATTCCATGCGGGTGCCGTTCTATTATCTCCAGGCCGGCCTGAAACGACGCCCAGTAGAGCGTGCTGGACACCTGGCAGACGCCGCCCCCCGGGCCGTCCACGCGCCGCCCTGCCTGCAGCACCCCGGCGTCCTGGTATGCAGGCGCGATGCGTGGTCCGGTGGCTGCGTTAAAGGACCATTCCTGAGCGGTTGCTAATGTGGTTCCGTCGATCGCCTTAACTGCCGTCTGCAGATTGGCAGACCGGGGACGATCCAATGGGTCGAATCGGGTGACAGCCTGCCCGATCCGGTGGCTGAACTGACGGCGATCAGGCGAAGGGCGCGCAGAACGGGTCACCGATGACCAGATCCTTCCAAGCCAGCACGGGACTGGCCGTGTAATATGAGTCAGCCAGATTGCGTCCGGCAGTGTAGGCATCGAACAGAATGTCCGCGGGGCACAAGGCATAGGTGTATGGTTCCGAGACATACCCCTTTACACCGGTCACTCCCGCTGTCAGCAGGTCACTGATCACCGATTGCCCGCTGGTCACGGGTTGCATGGTCCGTGCGCTGGTGGAGACACCGGTCTCGGCGATGGCGCCGGGAAGGAACCGGTTGCTGCGGTACGCCTCCAGCGTGTAGGCGCGGTCGTTGCTCCCCCAACTCCAGTATCCAATAAGGTTCGACTGTCCGCCGACAAACGTGTTCGGCGTATCTGTGACGACGCGGATGCCTTTGCGTCGCAAGAGCCGCGCGGCGGCTTCCAACGATGCGTCCAGCGCTTTATAGCCTGCCTCCGTGCGTGAACTGGAGTCCAGCACGACCACGGGGTTAGGTGGCCGCGAGGCCTGGAGTGACCTCATGATGAGTGTCTCCACCTCGGAAGGCGACGGGCCATCCAGTCGGCAGACGAGGCGCAGGCCTTGATGATCCACGGACCGGAACGGTTTGGGTGATTGAAAGTATGGGTTGGGCAAGGCCGGTTTCACATCTTTCCAGGCGTGCACGGCCAGCAGGCTGTCCACTGACATGGAGGCGTTGCCGGTGATGAACGGAACTCCCCGTACCGGTGTGAGGTAGTCGATCCCGTCGGCATCCGGAAGGCTCAGCAACGCCCGACGCACCGGCTGCTCAATCTGTGCGGTATAGACATCAGCAGAGACCCGTTCGTCTGCGGGACAGCTGAGCAGCAGCAACCGATCTGAAGGGATCTTGCGGGATTGCATGTAGAGTCTCGCCAGCCGCTCCGAGTGGGGGGCTCGCCGGTTGGCGATCACCAGCACGCGTCTGTTCTGGCCGGACGCCTGGCTGTTGGCCTGGCTGCGGCAGCCGGCAATCCCCAGCATCGCGGCCGCACATAGAAGCGCCAATCGACCGGGAAGCCCTTCCAGCGGAAGAGCTTCCGGTGCGGTTGGTCTGGTATGTGCGGCTGGTTTCACGCGCCGTCCGGTTTCTTGGTCTTGGCGTGCTTCTGCGATGCTTCATCCAGCCCCAGCAACGCGTTGAGTTCGTTGATGTCTTTGGCTTTGTGACGCGCCTCTTCCAGTGAGACCAGGTTGGCTTTCACCAACTGCGCCAGCGAGAGGTCAAACGACATCATCCCTTGTTTGGTTCCGGTTTGGATCAGCGAGGACAGCTGGAATGTCTTCGCTTCCCGGATGGTGTTCCGCACCGCGGCGGTGCCCACCAGCACTTCGTAGGCTGCGACACGGCCCTTACCGTCGGCTCGTTTACACAATCCCTGAGAGACGACGCCAACCAAGTTGCTGGCCATCTGCATGCGTACCTGCTGCTGTTGATGCAGCGGGAACACGTCAATGATCCGGTCGATGGTCTGCACAGCGTCCGGCGTGTGCAGCGTTCCGAACACAAGGTGCCCGGTCTCGGCCGCTGTGATGGCGAGGTGGATGGTTTCCAGATCGCGCATTTCACCCACCAGGATGACATCCGGATCCTGTCGCAGTACGAACTTCAGTGCGTTCGCGAATGACCAGGTGTCTGTTCCCAGTTCGCGCTGATTGATCAGGGCCTTTTTGGGTTTATGGACAAACTCAAGCGGATCTTCGACCGTGACGATGTGTGTGGCCTGGGTCTCGTTGATGTGGTTCAGCATCGCCGCCTGGGTGGTGGACTTGCCGGATCCGGCCGGTCCGGTCACCAGCACCAGGCCACGCGGTCGTTCTGTAAAAAACGAGCAGACCGGCGGCAGGCGCAGTTCCTCCATTGTACGGATGGTATACGGGATGACACGGAACGCACCCTGAATGTAACCGCGCTGTTGATAGATATTGCCTCGGAACCGGGAGACGCCTTTGATCTCATAGGCGAAGTCCAGTTCCTGGTCACGCATGAAATGTTCCTTCTGCTCATCGGTGATGGCGTGGAAACAGAGGTCTTCCGATATTTCCGGGGTGACCTTTTCAAAGTCCGTCATCGGTGTCAGATCGCCGTAGATGCGGACTATGGGGTGATGGTTGACCTTGATGTGCAGGTCAGACCCATCGACCTGTACCGTTCGTTTCAGCAGGTCATCAATCGTGTAGCTCATCGGTTTCCTCCCGCGCAGAGTACGTCGCAGTTAAGGGACGGGGCGCTGTGCAGACAAGTGGTCATCACTGTGTCACCGCGCCTTCTGCGCCGGCGGATCCGCCGGGATGATGCCCAGCTTCTGAGCCCTCTGGCGGAAGTCGGACGGGTTGGACGAGCGTTGGATACCGTCCTCGTATTTGATCTTGCCTTCGTTCACCAGCGACAGCAGGTGGCTATCCAGCGACTGCATACCGATGTCGCCACCGGTCTGGATATCCATATACAGCTGGTGCGTTTTGCCTTCCCGGATGAGCGACCGAATGGCCGGGGTGGCGATCATCATTTCATATGCGGCGATACGTCCCGATGTATCCGCCCGAGCCAGCAGGGTCTGTGAGATCACGGCGTTGAGTGTGACAGACAACTGCATCCGGATTTGGGCCTGCGCCTCCGGCGGGAACACGTCGATGATCCGGTCCACAGTTTGAGGAGCGTCCTGAGTGTGCAGTGTGGAGAAAACCAGGTGACCGGTTTCCGCGGCGGTGATCGCCAGGTGGATCGTTTCCAGGTCGCGCATCTCGCCAACCAGGATAACATCCGGATTCTGCCGCATGACATGCCGCAGCGCGTCCGCGTAGCTGTGGGTGTCCACATGGACTTCACGCTGGTTGATCACCGACATGCGGTCGGTGTGCATATATTCAATTGGTTCTTCAATCGTCAGGATATGGCATTTGCGGTTTCTGTTGATGTAGTCGATCATCGCGGCCAGCGATGTCGACTTGCCCGATCCTGTGGGGCCGGTCACCAGGATCAGCCCTCGGGGGCGCATGCACATCTGCTTGACGGATTGAGGCATTCCCAACTCATCTACCGAGCGGATCAAGTACGGGATGAGCCGAAGCGCAGCGCCTACCTGTTTCTGCTGGAAGAATATGTTGACCCGGAACCGCGCTTTGCCGGGTACTTCATGGGCGACATCCAGTTCCCGTTGCTTCTCGAAGCGATCGATCCGGTCCTGATCCAGCACCGCATACATCAGGTCGCGTATCTGCGTTCCGGACAGCGGCGCCATATCGCCCCGTATCAACTCACCGCGGACCCGAAAGATCGGTGGTTCATCCGCGCGCAGATGGAGATCCGACGCATCGATCTCAATGACTTTGTTAAGCAGGTCGTTCAGATGCATGGGCCACCCTCTCCGAGGTCAGCGCTTCCGCGAACTGCGTACTACTTGCGAAGCATCTGCCTCATTTCTGTAATATTGCCCGCGAACATCAGTGCTTCCTCTTCCGTAATCAAGCCGTTTCGCACGTGTCCGTGCAGGCTCTGGTTCATGGTCTGCATTCCCCAGAACTGGCCCTCCGATATCACGCTGTAGCACTGGCCAAATCGGGCTTCTTCGATTAATTTGGTGATGGTGGGTGTGGCGATCATAATCTCCATGGCTGCCACACGGCCGGTGTCGTCCTTACGAGGCACCAGCTTCTGCGAAATGATGGCGCGCAGACTGGTAGCCATCCGCATCGAAATGATGTGCTTCTCATGCGGCGGGAACATGTTCACGATCCGGTCCATCGTTTCCGCGGCGCTGGGGGTGTGAACCGTAGAGAACACCAGGTGGCCGGTCTCTGCTGCCTGCATGGCGACGCTCATGGTCTCCACATCGCGCATCTCCCCCACCAAAATGATGTCAGGGCTTTGCCGCAGTACATACTTAAGGCCTGACGTGAACGAGTCGGTATCAATGCCGACTTCACGCTGGCTGACGATGCCCTTTTTGTCGGGATGCACATACTCGATCGGCTCTTCCACGGTGACGATGTGACTGGGGCGTGTCTGGTTGATGAGATCGATCATTGCCGCCAGCGTTGTGGACTTTCCGCATCCGGTGGGGCCGGTCACCAACACCAACCCTTGACGGTACTGACAGATGGTCTTCAAGACTTCCGGCAGGCCCAATGCGTCCAGCGACAGCACCTCCAGAGGAATCAGGCGGCAAACCATACCCACCGTGTTACGTTGCTGATAGATGTTGCCGCGGATGCGGGCGACACCTTCCATGGTGAACGCCAGATCCATCTCATGGCGTCGTTCAAATACGCCGATCTGCTCGTGGTTCATCACGCTGAAGGCCAGATCACGAACCTCATCCGCCGTTAACGGCGCCTGGTTCTCCAGCGCGCGGATTCGTCCATTGACGCGAATGGATGGAATGGCGCCATCCTTGAGGAACAAGTCGGATGCGTGAAACGAGTTGGCCAGCTGCAACAGATGTGCGAGATCGAGCATAGTGTCCTTCCCAGTGTTCTTAAGGTCTATACGCCGCGCCGGATAACCAGCTTAATGATCAGCGCGGTAAGTATGCCAGCCGCCAGGCTGATCACCAACCACAACAGCGTCAGTGATCCCCGTGCGCGTGCAGAGTCCAGCACGCTCGGAGCGCCTGTTGGCACCCGCAGGTCGCCGGCAGGCTCGAGTACATCCACTGTGAAATGATATACATCGGGAGTCTGTTCCAGGCGAATGTGCAACGCATCGGTCTTCCACTCCGTGATTCCCCGGTAGTTCAGTGGATCCTTCATCAGTATATAGATATGAAACCGTTTGACATCGGCGAACGCACGAATGATCGGCTCCAAGTTGAAGCCGCCCCGTTGCCGATCGACCATACCCCGGGTGATACCCAGGGCGTCGGTTCCTTCCGGCAGCGGCGTACCCAGAAACGACTGGCGGCTGCCTCCGGAACGGACACGCAACAGCTGGCCATTCCAGCCGCCGTAGTGCATCATGGCTTGAAACCGTCTGGCCATCTCCTCGCGCGGCACCACACCCGAGAGGGCGAATGTGATGCCCTCCTGACCGGACGGATCGGGAAAGATGACGATGGTGGCGCCGACCTGGCCGGAGGCAGGGGACGCCGACGGGGGAGGCTGCTGAGCCTTGACGACGGTGCAGAGCAGCGCCAGACCACAGGCTGTCGCCAGCAGCCGGTAGATCAACGATGCCAGACCTTGTGCAGACCACCAGCGATCACGACTGCGGCGCACAGTTTAGCGATGTCACCGCCGACGAACGGCAATGAACCCTGCCACAGCATCTGTGCCGGATTCACGCCCATCAGCAGGCCGTACCACAGCACCCCGAACAGGTGTATCACTGCGACACCCGCCAGCCCGCCGATGGCGCAGGCCAGAGGGAACGGCAGACGCCCTTTCAACGAACCTGCCAGCCAGGCCGCGATAGGAAACGCCAGCAGATAACCGCCCGTGCCGCGGGGGCCAAACAGATGCAGCAACCCGCCTCCGCCCGCGAACACCGGCAAGCCGATAGCGCCCGCCAGCAGATACTGGACCTGGGCGACAGCACCCAACCGGCTGCCCAAAACCATGCCCGACAGTAACACGGCGAACACCTGCAGCGTAACCGGAACCGGAGTGCCCGGGATCACGATCGCAGTCTGTGCACAGACCGCGGTGATGGTGGTGAACGTCAGCGCATACAGCAACGGCGCGTGGCGATGCTGTGCTGCCACGACTGATGCGAGATAAGGGGTCGGTTGTTTCAAGATGATTCCCCGGGAAGGATGTTGCCAACCACTGGCACCTACGATTGTAGCAGAGCGTACCGGCGCACGCAAACAGATAGCCGCCGGCAGGCCGAACCGCACGGATCTGCGGTTCAACCTGCCCGGCGTGTTATCGCCTGCGGGCGGCAGGCCCGATCAAGGGATCCGCAGGACCGCACCGGTGTTCGCGCTGGTTGCCATTGCGGCGTACCGCTTCAACCAGTGCGTCAAGTCGCGCGAGGGCGCCGGCGGCGGGTTTTGACGGCGATGAGCGATCTCGTCCGGGGTGAGCAGCGCTTCCAGCGTTCCGTTCGGGATATCCACACGAATCCGGTCGCCATCCTGAAGCAGCCCGATCAGGCCTCCCGCCGCCGCTTCCGGTGATACGTGCCCGATACATGCGCCTCGCGTACCTCCGCTGAACCGTCCATCGGTGATTAACGCCACGCTCTCGCCTAAACCTCTCCCCATGATATAGCTGGTGGGCGCCAGCATCTCCTGCATGCCGGGGCCTCCACGTGGTCCCTCATACCGGATTACCACCACATCACCCGGCTTGACTTTGCCTTCCAGTATGCCGCTGCAGGCGTCTTCCTGGCTGTTAAACACCACCGCTGGTCCCTCATGCACCAACATGGCTGGGGAGACTCCCGCGGTCTTTACCACCGATCCCTGTTCAGCAAGGTTGCCAAATAGAATGGCCAGTCCGCCTGTCTGGCTGTAGGCGTGCTCCACATCCCGGATGCACTCGGGATCGGCGCTCCGATGGCCGGCGATCACTTCACCCAAGGTGACGCCGCCCACGGTCGGACAGTCTATATGCAGTAAACCCGGAACACGGGAGATCTCAGCCAGAATGGCCGTGATACCGCCTGCCTGATCAACGTCCTCCATGTGATAGTGACTGCTTGGGCTGACTTTACAGATGTTGGGTGTTCGCTTGGACAAGGCGTTGATGGTGTCCAGGTTGTAGTCGATTCCTGCTTCGCTGCATAGGGCCAGTGTGTGCAGCACGGTGTTGGTTGATCCGCCCATGGCCATGTCCAGCACCAGTGCGTTGCTGACGGACTCCGGCGTTATGATGTCCAGGGGTTTGGTGTCTGTTTCAATCAGGCGCATCAACGCCTGCGCGGAACGCTTATACAGATCCACCCGGGCCGGGTTCAACGCATCGCGCCTTCCGGCCAGTATGGTGCCGTTTCCGGGCAGCGCCATGCCCAGCGCTTCACACAGACAGTTCATGCTGTTGGCGGTGAACATACCGGAGCAAGAACCGCAGGTGGGACAACCGGTGTTCTCCAATTCACGCAGCGCTTCGTCATCGATCGCACCGGTTTTGTGTTTTGCGACCCCCTCGAACACGCTGATCAGGTCGACTTTTCGGCCATCGGATGTGGTGCCGGCAGCCATAGGTCCGCCGCTGACGAAAACCGTGGGTATGTTCAGGCGCACAGACGCCATCAACATCCCCGGCACAATCTTGTCGCAATTAGGTATGCAGATCATCCCGTCGAAGCAGTGGGCGCGCGCCATGGTTTCCACGCAGTCGGCAATCAGTTCTCGACTGGGCAGGCTGTACTTCATTCCCCCGTGCCCCATGGCGATGCCGTCATCCACCGCGATGGTGTTGAACTCGAACGGTACGCCGCCCGCATCACGGATCGCCTGTTTCACGATCTCACCCACCACGTTCAGGTGTACGTGCCCGGGCACGATCTCACAGAAGGAGTTGCAGACACCGATGAACGGTTTCCGCATATCCTCATCGGTCACACCGCATGCCCGAAGCAGGGATCGGTGCGGTGCACGTTCAAAGCCGCGCTTAATGGTATCGCTGCGCATGGAAATCATCTCCTGATCATGGGCTCAGCCCGTCCTGCAGGATGGCTGCCTGTCAGTATCAGTATATGCCCATCTGTAAGGAACGGTGTTTGAGGGCAGGAGTGTTTTGACCGTAGGATGAATATGTATACAGACACACGTCAGGAGGTAGTTGAGATGGGCCGTATCGCCGCGTTGGATCTGGGCAGTAACTCCTTCCTGCTGACGGTCGCAGATGTCACCCCGCATGGGTTGGCGGAACTGCACGATGAGAGCCATGTTACCCGTCTTTCGGAGGGGCTATCGCAGAGCGGATGCATCAGTGACGCAGCCGCCCGACGCAGTTTGGATGTACTGACCAGATTCCGCGACATGTTGCAGGCATGGGATGTTGACGCGGTGTATGCGGTGGGAACGGCTGTGTTCCGCAAGGCACGCAACGCGGATGCGTTCCGGAACCAGGCGGAGCAGACGCTGGGTGTTCCCATTGTCGTGATCAGCGGAGAGCAGGAAGCGGAGTTGTCGTTTCGCAGTGTGGCTGATGATCCGGTGTTCTCCGCAGACCGTCTGACGGTGGGCGATATCGGTGGGGGCAGTTTTGAACTTGCATCTCGCGGTGAATGTGCCGGATCGTTGGTGCGTGTGAGCGTGCCGCTGGGAGCCGTACGGCTATCCGAGCGCCATTTGTTGTCCGATCCGATCACCCCCGCGCAGCGGTGCGAGCTGACGCGCGAAGTGGAGTCGGTGCTGGTGAATTCCGCAGTGCCCATTCAGCCGTTGTGTGTGGGAGTCGGCGGCACGTTTGTTAATCTGGCGTCGCTTCACTTGGGGTTGGGTCATGTGGCGCATGAAGCAGTGCATGGGGTCACACTCACCTGCGATGCGGTTGGCCGCATGGCCGACCGTCTGGCCGCACTGAGCACCGGCGAGCGCGCAGCCATCGCGGAGATGGAGCCGGAGCGTGCGCCGATCATTCATGCCGGAGCACTGACGCTGGCCGGCTTTATGCGCATCTACAACATACCGGAAGTGCGGGTGAGCCGCCGAGGAATCCGTTGGGGAGTGTTGTATGAACACGCCGCTGCGCATCGGTCTTGACATCCGTTGCCTGACGGGGCCGTTTACCGGTGACCGCACGTACTGGCATGGACTGCTGACCGGACTGGCGCGGTTGGATCACCCGCATCGGATCATGCTGTTAACCGATCGGGAGCCGGAACCTGGAACGGTTCCCGATGACCGGCGGATGGAGATCTGCGCCACTCCCGCACCGTCGGGACGCTGGTGGAGCCTTGTAACGCTGCCCCGGATGGCGAACCGCCGGCTGGATCTGGTGCATGTACAGTATTCGGCATCACCGATGCTGCGGATCCCGTATGTGACCACTGTGCATGACATCTCGTTTCGGGCGATGCCGCATCTGTTCCGTCCTGTGGACCGGTGGCTGTTGAACCATACGGTTCCGGCTGCCGTCCGAAGGGCGCATGCTGTCATCACCGTGTCTGAGTTCAGCCGACAGGAGATCCTGTCGGCCTATGCCCCTTCGCCTGAGCGTGTTGTCGCCACACCGCTGGCCACAGGCGCACACGTGGGGCCGATCCCGGTCCAGACGGCTCGGGATGCGCTCCAAAGGCATTACGAATTGAGGCGTCCGTTCGTACTGATGGTCGGCGTGCTGCAGCCTCGCAAGAACCTGAAGCTGGCGGTACGCGCGTTCGCCGCCGTGAGCAGGCGCCTGGGGGATCATTGGGACCTGTTGATCGTAGGAAAACCTGGCTGGGGACAGGATGAACTGCATGATGTCATCCAGGCGGAGGGGATCGCATCACGCGTGCGGCAAACGGGTCATGTTCCGGATGCGTATTTAAGCTGGTTCTACTCGGCGGCCGATGTGTTACTCTATCCCAGTCTGTATGAAGGATTTGGGTTGCCTCCGCTGGAAGCGATGGCATGTGGCTGTCCCGTACTGGCGAGCGATATCCCGCCGGTGCGGGAAGTGGTGGCCGATGCGGGGCGATTGCTGCCGCCAACCCAGGAGGCAGCGTGGACAGATGCGCTGGCGGCTGTGCTGAATGACCCGGGAGAGCGCAGCCGGATGCGCAACGCGGGCAGACGGCGCGCCGCAGGATACTCCTGGGAGCGCATGGCGCGATGCAGTCTGGATGTGTACGAGACAGTGGGCCGGTATGCACGCGGTTCGCAGTTGCGTGAGCAACCGAGTGACGATCAAATACGGGAGGGTGCTACATGACATCAGATGCGAGACAGATGGAAGGCAAGTGGGTTAAGGCGGCGCAGGTAGGCGATGCCGAAGCGTTTGACCGGTTGGTGATGGCCAACCAGAAACGGATATTTCGGGCGCTGATGCGTGATTGTGACAACGCCGATTTGGCCGCTGATGTCATGCAAGACGCGCTGATCCGGGCTTACCGGTCGTTGCCGTCCTTTCGGGGCGACGCCTCGTTCAGCACCTGGTTCTTCCGCATAGCCCGCAACATGTGCTGGCGTCGGAAGCAGCAGTTGCGCTCTCAGGAAACCGTATCGCTTGATCAGCCGTTGACGTCAGACGAAGCGGACACACTGGTGCGTCAGATCGCGGACTTTTATGCGGAAAATCCGCAGGACCTGCTGTTGGAAGACGAGGTGCGCCAGCGTGTGCAGGACGCGATAGGCAGACTGCCTGCGTCTCTGCAGACGGTACTGGTGCTGCGTGACATGGAAGGGCTGTCGACACAGGAGACCGCCGAACAACTGGATCTGACCGAAGCAGCCGTGAAAGCCCGGCTTCACCGCGCCCGACAGGCATTGCGCGTCGAACTGGAGTCCTACTTCGCTCCGTGAGGGGCGTACAACGGCGGAGTTCTAGACGATTTGAACGTCATGACTTCCCCGTTGCACTTCACCGATCATAACGGCTTTTTCGCCCGCGGCGTTCAAGTCGCCCATCAACACCAGCGACTGATCGCGAGGGACTATCAACACCATACCGATACCCATGTTGAAGGTGCGGAACATCTCATGCTCGGGCACATCGCCACGGGATTGAATATAGTGGAACACCGGAGGCACATCCCATGTGCGCCGGTCGATGACCACCCGATGGTCTGATGGCAGCACCCGCGGAATATTGTCATAGAAACCTCCGCCGGTGATGTGCGCCATCGCATGGATATCATACTGGTCGAGCATGGGCCAGATGGCGTTCAAATAGCATCGATGCGGTGTGAGTAACACGTCTCCGATGACGCCGTTCAGTTCGGGCACGTACATCTGAGGGGCCAGCCCGGCTTTCTCAAACAATACATAACGGGCCAGCGAGAATCCGTTGGTGTGCAGCCCGTCCGATGCCAGTCCGATAACGGCATCACCTTGCTCCACGCGGCTGCCGTCGATGATCCGGTCGCGTTCCACCATGCCGACAATCATGCCCGCCAGGTCATACTCGTTTTCCGCATACATACCCGGCATCTCGGCAGTCTCACCGCCCAGCAACGCCATCCCGGCGTTCCGGCACGCCTCGGCCAGCCCCTGTACCACAGCGAGCAGAACGTCCGGATGCAGCTTGCCGCAGGCGAAATAGTCCATGAAAAACAACGGGCGCGCGCCCTGTACCAGAATGTCGTTCACGCAATGGTTGACGATGTCGTGCCCTACCGTTGCATGCTGGTTCATGGCGAAAGCGAGCTTCAGCTTGGTGCCCACCCCGTCCACACTGGAGACCAGGACCGGAGAGCGGTATTTCTGAAAGTCGGGTATAAACATACCGCCAAAGGACCCGATACCGCCCAGAACGCCCTCAGTCCGTGTGGCCTGGATCAAGTCCTTCATGCGATGCAGCGTGGCGTTGGCGGCGTCGATGTCGACGCCGGCTTGCTGGTACGTGGAATGCTCATCAGACATGACATGATCTCCTAGCCGGGTGATTTGCGGCCGTGGCGGTCGCCCCTCACTAGATATGGTACCGGTTCTTCTTCCTGTGAATCAGCGCGCTGCAACTGAGACCGGGATAAAGGTCGTGCGTGTTACAATGCTATCGTCAGCAAGGAGCCGCGGATTCATGCCTCTCGCAGTGGGTATCTCTTTCAAACCGGTGTCCCGATACTACTGGTTCGCTCCCGGCGACCTGGCCCTGAAGGTGTGGGACCGGGTGATCGTGGAGACGAACCGCGGCATTGATATTGGCACGGTGCGCACAGAGGTGCGTGAAATACCCGATGAGGATGGGGCTGTTCCGCTGAAGCCGGTGGTTCGGGTGGTCACCATGCAGGATATGCAGGTGGACAAACAGAACCGCGATGCCGCATCGGACGCACTGGGCGTGTGTGCGGACAAAGTCGCCAAGCATGGTTTACCCATGAAACTGGTGCGTGCCGAGTATACCTTCGACCGCAGTCAGCTGACGTTTTACTTTTTGGCTGACAATCGGGTGGATTTCCGCGAATTGGTGCGTGATCTGGCTGCGACGTTTCGGACGCGTATTCAGCTGTTGCAGATCGGCCCGCGCGATCAGACCAAGATGATGGGCGGGATCGGCTTGTGCGGCGTGGAACTCTGTTGTGCACGGTTCCTGCTGGATTTTGCTCCGATATCCATGAAGATGGCCAAGGACCAAAACCTGAACCTGAACCCGGCCAAGTTTTCCGGTGTGTGCGGCAAACTGCTTTGCTGCTTGCGATACGAGCACGATACCTATTGCGAACTGCGGCGTGAACTGCCGTCTGAAGGTGTTCGTGTCCGGACACCGGATGGCGAGGGCATCACAACCGATGTGGACATCCTGCGAGGCCTTATCGGTATCCAATTCATGGATGGTATTGTGCGCCAGTATCCGGTGCGCGAATGCCGCTGGGACCGCCAAGCGGCTGGGTCCCAAACACCAGACGACTTACCACCTCACACGGAGGAAGATACACATGCCGATCTATGAGTTTCAATGCCGGGTTTGCGGACATCCCTTTGAACAGCGTTTTGCCACCACCGACTACTCGGACGCGACGTGTCCGCAATGCGGGGCCGCCGACGTGCAGAAACTGCTGTCCGCGTTCTGGGCAGGAAAGTCCATGCCGTCTTCCAAGAGCTGCGACAGCTGCGCCGATACCGGCGGCGCTCCGTGCTGCTCCGGAGGCGGGTGTCCACTCAGCGGGTAACAATCGGCGCAGCTGCTGCGCCACGGAGAAGAGGAGTTATGTCAAAACCCCATTACTACGTCACCACGCCTATCTACTATGTGAACAGCTCGCCGCACATCGGCAGCGCTTGCACCACGATTGCAGCGGATATGCTGGCTCGTCGTCATCGGATGCAGGGCGAGTCGGTACATTTCCTTACAGGCACCGACGAGAACGCCTTAAAGGTGGCGCGTGCTGCTGCGGAGAAGGGCGTGACTGTGCAGGCGTTAGTCGATGCGCTGTCCGATGAGTTTCGGCAGACATGGCGCGCGATGCATATCGACTGTGATGACTTCATCCGCACCACAGAACCCCGTCATCGCGAGGCGGTACAGGCGTTTTTCCGGGCGATGCAGGCAAACGGTGATGTCTACAAAGGTGTGTATGAGGGTTGGTATTGCGTGTCGGACGAGACCTTCTTCACCGCGGCCGATGTGGGCGAGGACCATCTCTGCCCCAATGCGGAGTGTCGCAAACCGCTGACCTGGGTGCGTGAAGAAGACTGGTTCTTCCGGTTGTCTAAATACGCCGAACCGTTGATGGCCCAGATCGAAGCCGATCCCGACTGGCTGCAGCCGGAACACCGAAAGAACGAAGTGATCGCGTTCATTAAACAGGGGCTGCGTGATCAGAGCATCACGCGCGCCAATCCCGGCTGGGGTATCCCGGTGCCCGGCGAAGAAGACAAGGTCATCTATGTCTGGTTTGACGCCCTGATCAACTACGTGGCGGCCATTGGATGGCCGAACGATATCGACCGGTTTGGCGCGTGGTGGCCGGCGGATCACCTGATGGCCAAAGAGATCTTTGTTCGGTTTCATGCGACATTGTGGCCCGCCATGTTGATGTCGTTGGGACTTCCGCTGCCGCGGCGCGTCTTCGGGCATGGCTGGTGGATGGTAGGCGGTCAGAAGGGCAGCAAGAGCAAAGGCGATCTTCCGCACCCGGTGCGGCTGGCGGAGCAGATAGCCGGATGGGCCGGTTGTTCAACCGACATCGCGGTGGATGCGTTGCGTTATCTGATGACCCGTGAGATGCAATTCGGCTCCGACAGCGAATATGTACTGGAACGGTTTCTGGAACGCTACAACAGCGACCTGGCGAACGATCTGGGTAATGTGCTGAACCGCAGTGTTAATATGGCCATCCGGTTTTGCCAGGGGCAGGTGCCTGCTGCCGGCCCGGTCAACGCAGAGCTTCAGGCACTCGCCAGCGATATCTCTGCGCAGTGTCAGGTTGAGTACGACCGGTTCCGGCTAAACGCCGTACTGGACCAGATCTGGCGCATGGTATCGCGGCTCAACAAGTACATTGATGAACAGGCGCCGTGGGCGTTGAACAAGGCTGGCGACTCCGCGGGCGCCGGGGCGGTGCTGTACAACGCCTTGGAAGGGGTTCGGCTGTGCGCGCTCTGGCTGGCCCCCGTGATGCCGGTAGCCGCCCGCTCCATCTGGGCGCAACTGGGAATTGCGGAGGACCCGGTACAGGCCAGCCTGATGACGGATGAACATTGGGGACGTTTGCCATCGGGGCAACCCTTGCCTTCACCGGAACCGCTGTTCCCGCGTATTGACCTGGCGGCCGTACATGTCGCCGAAACTACGGAGGAGACCATGAACGAAACGCCTGCCCCCCCCGCGCCGGTTGAGACGGCTCCGCAGGAAGAGACCCCGGTAGTGCCGGAGATCACGATTGACGACTTTCTGAAGGTCAAGCTGCGTGTCGGCACGGTGCTGGATGCCGGTCCAGTGCCCAACGCGACCAAACTGCTTCAGTTGCGTGTGGACCTCGGCGATGAGCAGCGTACGGTGCTGGCCGGCATCGCCGAGAGCTATGAGCCTGCTGACCTGGTGGGGCGGCAGGTGGTGCTGGTGGCCAACCTCAAGCCCCGCAAGATGCGAGGCATTGAGTCGCAGGGGATGATCCTGGCTGCTGATCTCGACGGTAAGGCGGTGTTCCTGACTCCGGAGCGCGCAGTGGCGCCCGGCACGGGAGTGCGCTGACTCAGCGGCCTATGAGCGTCTGGCAGGGCGGACCGCCCTGCCAGACTGTTGTGATCAACGAAGCTGATATCGATAGTTGAACCGGCCGATGGGCGCGGTGTCACCCGAAACATACCAGTCCATGATGTCGCCAGGTTTTTGCATGTTGTCCACCCATTTGAAATCCAGATACCGCTGGGTCTGGCCGATGCCCAGCTTGGCTCTGGGGATGGATATCATGATCTGATTGCCGTCTATCCGGTGCTTCACCTCGCAAACGCGTTCCCAGCGCCAGCCGTCCACATGCCGCTCCAGCCACATGGCTCCGCCGTCCCGTTCGCGGTTGATGATGAAGTCATAGCCTTCCCATCCGGTGGATCGTTGCTGGTCCACGTCCAGCAGCAGCCATGTTCCCAGCGCCAGCGGCGCCAGCGGTTCCGCCATTTCGGCATAGAACGTGATGTCCTTGTCATCGCGCGCGACCTTCACCGATAAGAACTGGTTGCGCCAGGAAGCGTCGCGGTAGTGCAGTTCGCCTGCACCTTGATGATCTCTGGCCTGGCGCGTCCAGCGCGGAGTCCGGTAGTCGGGCGCTACGGTGCGCCACTGATCGAAACTGCCGGTGACATCGATGCTGATGGCCGGTGACGACCTGGGCAGCGCGGGGGCTCCCTTGTACCGACGGATGTGTGACACCATCTGGTAGTAGAAGTTGTCGTGATGTCCTCCCCGCATTGGCTCAATGTCGCGGCTGTACTCCTGATCGAACTGATCAACGAACACGAAGTCGTTGCCACGCTGCCAGCGGCCGGCCCACCACTCGTTCCATCCGGTGATCATCACAAAGGGTGGATCCAGTTCATAGACGCGCTTCCACTGCTCCTCGGCGTTCCAGCCTCCGTGGATCGCCTCAACGGTGTGGTGCTGCTTTCCATTGGCGAAGCCGCGTCCACGCGCCAATCCGCTGCTCATGTCGGTGACCTTGCCGTCCGAAGCGCGCAGGTTCTGAGCCACCGAGACGTTGACCTGCTCCGGAACGCGCTCATTGTCTGTATACCCGTACGGCTGCGGATAGGCGGCTTCCCAGTGCCAGGCATAAGGCGTGTTCACCATGGTGAATGGCCAGTGTGCGCGCCGCAGCGTGAAAAAACGCTTCAACTCGTCATTAGCCTCTTTGGGGTCGCAGATCAACAGCGGTTTGCCCTGCCACATGAACCACAGCGGTTTATACAGACCGGGCTTATACAGGTCGTTATAGATCTCCTCGGCGGTACGGCCCGCATGGGTGTTCACCATGAACGCGATCTGCGGGGTGCGGCCCCCTTCGGCGCGTATCTGAGTAAACACCTCGCACAGTTTCATATAAATCGGTTTGTAGGTAACCGCATTGGTGGTGTCGAAGATCAGCGTGTCAACTCCCGCTTCGGACAGGAGGCGGGCATGCCGGCGGAGCACCCAAGGGTCATCGCTCAGGTAGTACCCGTATAGGGGTTCGCCCCAGTAATAGCTCTGTCCATTCCGGGGTGACCAGTATGGGCTGTCGTGATTCTTCATAGCATCCGGATCTTTAGCGAAGATCTTGGTGAGATCATACGGGCCGCCGTCAGGGTTGCCCCAGCTGCCCGATTCGGTGTGCCACAGGAAATAGAAGATGCCGACAAAGCGGTCTTTGCGGGGTGCGGGCACCGCGCCACCGGCAGCGACCGGCCTGTTTATGGCGTCCACAGCGGGCCAGGGCGCGCCCGGTTCCATTGATATGCCGTACATCGGTACGCCTCCTTGCGTGTGAGATGCGGTGTGTCGCCTTTGTTCAGGTGTACCCTGCGCCACGCAGCCGGCACAGGCCACAGCTAAAGTAACCATCACCAGGAATGGCATGCGGTGGGTCATCGTACTGCTCCCTTCCGTATGTGTAGCCCTCTCAGGGGGGTGGTGTCTGGTGGATGTCGCATATGAACAGCTGATCACCCTGCGCTGCAGCGCGGCAGATCCAGCGGCCATCGGGCCCGACCACCCCCGATGGCGCAGAACACGGAAGCGTCACCGGAGCTGCGCTGTCCACGGTGATGATCCAGATGCGATCCGCCAACGCTCGCAACTGCAGGTTCGCCTCATGGTAGTTCCAGTGCCATTGCCACAGGTCGCTTGCATCGCGTCCGCCGTTTACGGCATGCAGGATAATGCGCGCGCCTTGGCGCGCCAATTGGCGCGTCAGATGCGGATCGGGCTCAATGGTGCAGGCGGGATTCGCCCAGAGGTCATTACAAATCAGTGCACCGACGGTCAGCCCATCCAATCGGAACACCTGCAGCGGACGGCGTTGAAACTGGTTGTACTCTTCGTTTGAGTTATCCGGTGAGACGCCGCACAACAACTGCTTGGTGTGGAAACCCACGCACCGCCCAGAGCGGTTGTACAGGCGCAGTTGGTTGTACAGCGCGCCGTCATCGGGTTCGCGCCGGCACGTACCCAGGGCGAGCGCGATGCCCTGTTGCGCTGCATGGGAGGAGACCTGCAGAAGGGCCGCCTCTAAAGCTGTCTCGTCAAAGACCGCTGTATACCCGCTGAGTGATCCCTCAGGAGTCAACAGCAGATCGGCCTCCCGCTTGGCGGCTGCATCAATCGCTTGACAGATCGCAGCGGCATTCCGGGCTATGTCGTTCGTGACCGCCATCTGGCAACCGGCTACGCGCAGCCGCATGCGACTACCGTCCCTCCCGCATGGTCGACGCGTGCAGCATGAACTCCAATGCGGTCATCGCGTCCGTATACCCGGTATCGTGGCCGCGTTCCGGCCGATCGATCAGAAGCGCCGGACGCCGTAACGCACCCAGAGCGGTTGCCAGCCGGCGTACGCTGTCTGGCGGTACAACGGTGTCCTGCCCGCTTACGGTGAACCCCACGGGCATGGTGAACCGCTCTGGCCAGTACTCCGCGCTGCGCTGTTTGTAGACCTCGGGCCGTTGCCACGGCGGCCCGCCGTAAGATGCGGCGATCGCGTCGGTGAACTGATCATACGTGAGTATGTTCGCCAGCCCGTTCATAGCACAGACCCCCGCCAGGCCTTCGGGATGCATCGCCGCAAAGGCCAGCGCCGACAGTCCTCCCATGGACGCGCCGGCAATGTAGACGGCGCTGATCCGGTGTTCGCGGCGCAGTTTCGCGATGATTTGCCGCATGTCGGCGGTAGCCGCCGGTCCCATCCAGGATGTGGACGCGCGGTAGTCGGGAGAGACCAGGATCATGTGTTCCTGCCGCGCGAAGTCACGCACCGCCAGGCACTCGTCCCGTTCCTGTTGGATAAACTGCCATCGGTCCGATCCGTGGCCGTGCAGAGCAATCAACAGCGGGCAGGGGCGCCGTCGCTCATATCCGGGCGGCAGCACCTGTACATAGCGCTGTGCGGCGCCATCATGGCGCGCCACAAACGACACATCCACGGGCTGCAGGGGCGTCATGCTGTTCATCATCGCGGTCTCTGCCTGGTAACCCGTATACTGGTGGTATGGTTCATCTGGATGTGCAGTCCCTTGTCAAACGGTATGGGTCGCTCGTCGCGGTGGACGGCGTCACCCTATCTATTCACCAGGGAGAGGTGTTTGGCCTGCTTGGGCCCAATGGCGCCGGCAAAACGTCGACGTTGAACATCATTGCGACGCTTCATCTGCCCACGTCAGGGCGCGTGTGTGTCTGCGGTCACGATGTGGTGCGCGCTCCGAATGCGGTCCGTCGATGCATCGGGCTGGTCCCGCAGATGCTTTCGTCCGATGGTCTGCTGACCGGTTACGAAAATCTGATGAGCTGTGCGCTGCTGTATCATCTGCCGCGTCGGGAACGCCGTGCGCGCGTCGAGTCCGCTTTGGATCAGATGGGATTGGGTGATGTGGCGCATGAGTTGGTGCGCGGTTACTCTGGAGGCATGATCCGCCGTTTGGAGATCGCTCAGTCGCTGTTGCATCAGCCGCAGGTGGTGCTGTTGGATGAACCGACCGTGGGGCTGGATCCGGTCGCCCGCCGAGCCGTCTGGGCGCATATCCGCACACTGCGCGACACATACGGAGCAACCGTCATGTTGACGACGCATTTCATGGAGGAAGCCGACACGTTGTGTGATCGGGTGGCGATCATGCACCATGGGCGCGTGGTGGTGATGGATACGCCGCATGCCCTGAAGGCCAGCCTGGAGCGACCGGATGCCACGCTGGATGATGTCTTTGTCCACTACGCCGGAGACTCTCTGGCCGGCGAAGGCGACTTCCGCGCTGTGTCGCGCGTGCGTCGGACCGCCCGAAGGCTGGGCTGATATGGTGATGCCATGGGTGCGGTTTTGGGAGGCGGTCTGGGCGATCGTGTATATGGATCTGCGGAAGGTCCGGCGCGATCCCACAGAGCTGCTTACCCGCATGGTGCAGCCGGTGTTGTGGCTGCTGCTGTTCGGCCAGGTGATGGAACGTGTACGCGGAGTGGCCCCGGGTGGCATACCCTATATGCAGTATGTCGCGCCCGGTATCCTGGCGCAGAGCGTGCTGTTTACGGCGATCTTTGCCGGAATCACCACGATCTTCGAACGTGATCTGGGCATTACGCATAAACTGCTGGTAAGCCCGAACTCGCGGATCAGTCTGGTGTTCGGCAAAGGGTTGTGCGCCGGGCTGCGTGCATTGGTGCAGGTGGTTATGCTGCAGGCGTTGTTGATGGCGCTGAACGTGTGGCGTCCTCAGAGCCTGTGGGTGATGCCCGCCGTCGCCGTTGTAGTGGTTCTGGGGGCGGTGTTGTTCTCCACACTGTCGCTGATCGTGGCCTGTCTGTTGAAGTCGCGCGATCGGCTGATGGGATTCGGCCAGATGATCACCATGCCGCTCTTTTTTGCCAGTAACGCCATCTATCCGCTGGAACTCATGCCCGCATGGCTGCAGCGCCTGGCCCGTTGGAATCCCCTCACGTACCAGGTGGATGCCTTGCGGACGTTGATGCTGGGCGAATCTGCAGCCCGGCAGCCGTTGCCTGTGGACCTGATGGTGTTGACAGCCATCTCGACGGCGCTGCTGGTTATCGCTGCGCGTGTGTATGGTCGCGTCGTGCGCTGATGGCTGACTGTCCGTGCTGCCGTCGGGCAGGTGCAGGCAACCCGGACGTGGAACGTTTCAGATACGATGGAACGGATAACCGCCGGGCCGGGATCACGCATCTTGAGTCTGGCAAGACATACATCGCGGGAGGCTTATTCCATGGCTGAGGAAGCGGGCAGCAGGGCGAAGGGAGATACACCGCTGGTGTTCTCGTTTGAGCAGGGGCATCCGGAGGGGTGGGCTGTTGTCGATGGAGCGCTGCGTCAACTGGTGTCAGACCATCCGGTGATCCGACCCACACAAGAGTCACGTGGTCAGCACGGACGGTATTATCTGTCCACCTGCGAAGTGCCGGGCGGTTTTGATGACGCGCAGAAAGCAGTGGTGGAATCTCCGGTGATCCGTCTGGCGGGGCCGGATATCCACTTGCTGGTAGCCGGAGGCAGCCGCGATGTGGCGGTCATGCTGTGTGCACTGGATGGACGCGTGTATGCTGCGGCCACCGGACAGGATGATGAGCGGTTCCGTCCCGTGCACTGGTCGGTTCCCGAAGCCGTCGGGAAGTCGGTCACGATACGTGTGGTGGACCAGGCGACCGGCTCGTTTGGACATATTAATGTCGATCAGATCACCCTGATGGGTGCGTTGGATGTGCCCGCCACGGTGGAGCGACGTCGCCGGATGGCCGGCGACAGGAACCCGGAATGGCTGGCCGGCGGAACCGCCAACAAGCCGGCCAACGCATTGGTTTGGGACTTCGAAACCGGCGATCTGCAGGGCTGGCGTGTGGTGTCCGGTTCGTTCCGGCATCTGATCAGCAACCGTGTGTGGAACCGCAATGTCGCCGGTGAATACACCAACAAGCAGGGCAACTGGTTCCTGGGTACCTTGGAACTGCCAGATAACGCCTATGATGACACCCAAACCGGAGTGGTCAACTCG
The DNA here is from genome assembly GCA_964535125.1 of uncultured bacterium. Lineage (GTDB taxonomy): Bacteria > Armatimonadota > HRBIN16 > HRBIN16 > HRBIN16 > CAZHSN01. Next base: position 9,601 of record CAZHSN010000011.1, on the reverse strand, counting down.
CCGGTCTTTACGCTACGCAACAGGCAACTCAGTTTCCTGGTTGGCGGCGGAGGCGGCATGAATACGTACGTGGCTCTCTGCACGCTGGACGGCCGCGAGCATCAAAGAGCCAGCGGTCAGAACTCTGAGTACTTCCACCGGGTTGTTTGGGACGTTCCCGAGTTGGTGGGGCATGATGTCTATGTGCGTATAGTGGACCAAAACACCGGCGGGTGGGGTCATGTCGTATTCGATGACCTCCGGGCCGCCGGTACGCTGAAGGTTACAGCAAATGTACTCGCTGACCGCAGTACATTGGACTGGTTCCGCGCACAGGAGCGGCTGGCCGCGCGCAGGCTGGCGGAAAGGCGCCGGCTGCGTCAGCGGTACGCATCACTGGAGGCGCTGACACGCCGTCAGGCATCCCCACCGTTGCGAGCAGACCGACTGGAGGCCGTGGCGTTTACCGTCGGCGGCATCGGAGCCGGTTGCCTTGAGATGGATGGCCAAGCCCGATTACGTCACTGGATGATCTTCAACAACTGGCAACCCCTGACGGTGCCTCTGTGTTTCTTGGGTATGGTCATCCGTCAGTCGGGGCGTTCCGACCAGTGGTATGCGCTGCAGGGCGCAGCGGAGGGCCCGTTTACCCCCATGACCGATGTCTCGCTGCGCGCACGGTATCCAATGGCTGTCTGGACACTTACGGATCGTGAGGCGCCGGTGACGTGCAGGCTGGATGCCTGGTCGCCGTTTGTGCCGATGCAGTTGCGTGACTCCGCCATGCCCGCAGGCGTGTTCCAAGTGACAATTACCAACACCTCGGCGCGCCCGGTGTCGGTACGGCTGGTGGGGTCGCTGTTGAACACGGCCGGGTACCAGGCGCGGACTCCGATAGAAGGCCGAGCACATGCGGATCTGGGTGGAAACCGCGCGCGTCTTGAGCGGGTAGCCGGAGGCGTGGCCGTGTCGATGAGCGGTGCGACTGAAGACACCCTGATGTGGTCAGTTACCGGTGACGGCAGGCCATGCGGATGGACTCAATGGCGCGAATACAACGAACTCGCCGGACAGGGCCATCCTAACCCGGTGTCAGCGACGCCTGTGGGTCAGACGCATTCCACTGCGGTTGGGTCTGATATCTCGTTAGCGCCGAACCAAAGCGCGCGTGTATCGTTCTGCCTGACATGGAGTTTTCCACGGACTGTACAGCCCTGGGGTGGTGAGGGTAATCGGTATAACGCCTGGTGGAAGGACGCCGCCGCCTGCCACGCGGATCTGCTGACGCGTCTGGATCAACTGGAACATCAGACACGCCTGTATACAGCGACCCTGTACGACAGCAATCTACCCATTTGGATGCTGGACCGCATCAGCTCTCAACTGGCTGTGCTGCGTTCGCGCACCTGTTTCTGGTCGCGCAGCGGTTACTTTGGCGCATGGGAGGGGTGCGGCTATGCCACGGGTTGCTGCGCCGGCAACTGTGCCCATGTGTGGCATTACGCACAAGGACATGCACGGCTGTTCCCTGAATTGGGGCGATTGATGCGAGAGCAGGAACTGGGAGCACAGCGCCCGGACGGGAGCGTGCCGATGCGGCAGATCCCCGATTTTCCCGAGGCTTTCGACGGCACCTGCGGGGCGATCTTGGGGGCTTATAGAGAGCATCTGTGCTCGGCGGATCCCGCATGGATCCGGGGCATATGGCCGAAGATGCGCCACGCATTGGATCACTTGATCCGGCGTCACGATCCCGACGAGGACGGTATGCTGACCGGCCCTCAGCACAATACGCTGGATGCTGACTCCACGGGCACCAGTTCGTGGCTGGGGAGCCTCTACCTGGCGGCGCTGCAGGCATGCGCCCGTGTGGCCGATATGCATGGCGAAGCGGATGTCGCCAGGCGTTACCGCGCCATATTCGCCAAAGGACGCGCCAACCAGAACCGGGCGCTGTTTAACGGCGAGTATTACTACCAGATTACCGATCCGCAACCTGTGCGGGAGTACGGATCAGGCTGCCACATTGATCAGGTGTTGGGTCAGTGGTGGGCCGACATGCTGGATCTGGGTGAAATCTACCCGGCCGACCGGGTGAAGTCAGCGTTGGCCGCCTTGTACAAGTACAACTACCGTTCTGACTTTCAGGGGTTCGTACAAGCGCCGCGTCAGTTCGTCGCCCCGTTTGACGGCGGCATGCACATGATCTCCTGGCCGCGCGGAGGCCGTCCTGCACCGGAATACCTGATGCTGTATGCCGATGAGGTCATGACAGGGTTCGAGTACTCAGCGGCGAGCGCAATGATCTATGCCGGGCTGCTGCGCCAAGGCCTGTCTGTGGTGCGAACAGTCTATGACCGGTATGACGGAATGCTGCGTACCGGCCTGACGCCCGGAGATACGGCTTCCTGGGGATACAGCGGCAACCCGTTCGGCGACGATGAGTGCGGCAAGTACTACGGCCGCGCACTTAGTGCCTGGTCGCTGTTGCTGGCAGCTCAGGGATTTGTGTATGATGGCCCCGCAGGCCGTTTGGGCTTCCGCCCGCGTTGGCGTCCGGACGATCATCGGTCGTTCTTTAGCACGGCAGCCGGTTACGGCTTGTTCATCCAAAAGCGCCGAGGCTCGCAGCCAATGGCCGAGATCCAGATGGTTCAAGGGTCTGTTGATCTGCGTGAACTCGTGCTTCAACCGGAGCGGCCGCACAGGATGGTGCAGGTTTACCTGCAGGCAGACCTGCGCAGGCAACCGGTACCCTGTACACAGCGCGCCGATGGAGATGACCTTGTGATCACGCTGATGTCCCCTGTGGAGCTGACAGCAGGATCGAAACTGATCATCCGCTGGTAACGTACTCGCCGCAGCGGGTACATTGGCTATGTAGCGCCCGGGTAGTGCCCAACCCGGGCGCACTGTTGGAGGCGAATGGATGATCCCGCTGGGGGATGAGAACCCGACACGCAGCTATCCCGTAGTCACCGTGACGCTTATCGTGTTGAATGTCACTGCGTACCTGGTGAACTTTTTAGTGGCTCCCCGCAGCCTGGACATGTACATGATGATCCCGTGCGCCGTGCTGGGGAGTTGTCCGCACATCGCGATGGCCACCCCCGACCCTGAGTTCCTGATGGTGTTTACATCCATGTTCCTGCACGGCGGGCTGCTGCATCTGGCCGGCAACATGCTGTACCTGTGGATCTTCGGCAACAATGTGGAAGATGTGCTAGGGCATGGCCGGTTTCTGGTGCTGTACCTGTTTTGGGGTGTGATTGCCGCGTTGAGCCACCTGCTGGCCGACCCGATGTCGCAGATTCCCACCCTGGGCGCCAGTGGAGCGGTGGCTGGCGTGCTGGGTGCGTATCTGGTGTTGTTCCCATATGCGCGCGTGCGTGTGCTGACCCTCTTCATCGTGCTGACAATTATCACCGTACCGGCGATGGTGCTGCTGGTGCTCTGGTTCGCCATGCAAGTGCTGCTGCCTCAACCAGGTGTCGCGGTGATGGCGCATATCGGCGGGTTTATTGCCGGTTACCTGACGTTGCGCGTGATGGGGCCGGCCCGCCTGAAGCGTGACGCTTACTGGCGCAGCATCGGAGGCCGTTAGTCCTGCCGGGCAGGTGAACGCCTGCCCGGTCATGCGACGGTGATCGTTATCTGGCCAAAGAACGCAGCCGCTGTTCCAAATGAATCAGCTCGGTTTCGCCGGAATGAACGGTCAGGTTCAGACCGAACGTTCTGATCTCTCCCGGCTCGATGTACTGCACTCGACCGGCGGCCATTTCCGCTTCGCGTCCGCCCACGCGTGTGTTGGCCGGCTCCAAGCCGACCACATACTGGCCGGCTGCCATGTTCTTCCAATTCACCAGGTGCGGCAGTTGATCCGGTCGGTACCGCAGGGACAGCGCCAGTCCCAGCCGACGATTCATCAAGGCGACATCCGTCCATCCGCCGGGATCCGACGGCATGATGTGGTAGAAGACCTGCTCGGGGTAGGTGTCCTGCGGTGAGGTCATCACCGACCAGTCATCGATCCCCAGCGTGGCGTCGGCGTCGCGCGGTTCAATCTGACCGGGAGAGAGAATCTCCGCACCGGCGTCCACCAGGGGATACCCCAGATTGCAGTGGTACAGGATCATCAGCGGAGAGGACCGGTATCCCAGATTGGTGACGGTGTCCTCGATGGAGATGGTGCTGCCGCCCATCCAGGCGGTTACGGTGCGGGTCAGTTCCAGATTGTCGCCGAACAGGCGGGATTCCCGCACGGAACCGCGGCAGACAAGCCGGTATTCGTCACCCACCCATTCGCCCCACGCGCCGGTATGGTAAGCCTGCAGGTGGGACACCCGGCCGTGCAGCGGCAGGGGGCCATCTTCGGCCTCTCCCGGACTGCCCAAGGTAGTCAACCCGCAGGTGGTTACCAGGCCGCCGGCGAAACTGCGCAGCCAACCCAGTTTTTCCGGTTCGAACCGGTGAGCATGGCACTCGGTCGGTCCATTGCGCCAGGCGAGTGGAACAGCTCCGAAAGAGGCCGTACCGATGTCCATGCCCCGTCCGGCCAGCACGCTGAAACGCAGCCCGGATCCGGTTTCGACCTGCCAAGCGGCCAAGCCGTCTGCGTGGCCGCTCTCATACCGGACCGGATCCACGCGGGCAATTTGCGAGACGTCTCCCACGTGCCGCAGGAGCTCGGTTGCTGTCACTTCACGGTCATTCCAAAGGCGCATCGTCATCCCCCGTATATCAGGCATCCCGCCTGTAGTGTGCTGTGCTTAGGTTTGACACAGGCCCGCGGCGCTCCTGCAGCAAGGGCAGTGTCGGCTGTTGACACCGACTTCATTTGGCTCATACACTACATTGATGCAATACCTGCGGAACGGTGGCCATATCTGATGCATCCGCACGAACCGGTTCTGGAGTGGCGCGTACACCTGTTGCGTCAGCAGCCCGAGTATGCGGTGCGTGCTGCTGTGGTTATCGTACTGGGCGGTCTGATTGCGGCAGTGCTACTGAACAGCGCATGGTTCGGAGCGCTTGCCATACTCATGCTCTGGATGGCGACACGCGAGTACTGGTTACCCTTGCGGTATCGAATCGACGCGGACGGCGCGTCGCTGCGCTATTTCGGCGCGGTGTATCTGATTCCATGGGATCGCGTGGCATACTGCATGGTGGATGCCGTCGGGGTGAAACTCAGTTCGGCGCCGCCGCAGTCGCGTCTGCAGCCGTTCCGTGGAGTGTACTTGCGGTATGCCGATAACCGGGATGCCGTGATGAAAGCCATTGATCACTGGCGGAGCGCCACGCATGACGGATGAACCGCTGACCGGTGAGCGGCGTGATTCGATCATCGAACGGCTGGCTCACGAAGTCGTGAAGCGGGGACTGGCTGTTCCTGCGACGCTGTTTCTGGAACTGCATGCACCGTTGCATGGTCTGGCCAGCCACAGTGTGGTGTTCCTGGGACCGCTGGCCGCGTCCTTTTTCGGTTGGCGGAGAGTTGAGGAGGCGCGTCAACTGCTGGCGACGCGCGACAATGTCGACCGTCTGGTTGACCGGATCGAACAGCTGTCACAGCGCAGCACTTGAGAGGATCAACTATGCAGCATGCCAGTCAGAACTGGGTAGGTGTTCTGATTCTCGATGTCCTGGTGGCCGTAGCGATACTGATCAGTATCCTCTGGGCGCGTTTAGGCCGGAAGTTATACATCCGCCGCATCCCGGGACTGAACGCGATTGATGAGGCGATCGGGCGCGCCACCGAGATGGGTAAGCCGATCATTATGGTGCCCGGTGTGGGCGGGCTGGACGTGATCTCGTTGCAGGCGCTGACGGTGTTCAGTCACATCACCCGCGCCGCCGCCCGTTTCAACAACCGCATCCTGCTGCCCGTCGCAGACTCAACGTTGTATACCGTCGCTGAAGAGGTGATCCGGGGTGTGTATGATGCGGAAGGCAGACCGGAGCGGTTTGATCAGGACAGCGTCCGGTACCTGTCCAGCGAGCAGTTCGCGTACGCCTCCGGAGTCGCCGGGTTGATCCAACGCGAGAAGGTCGCCGCTTGTTTCCACTTCGGGTATTTCGCGGCTGAGTCGCTGATCTTCGCCGAGTCGGGCAATCAAGTCGGGGCGATACAGGTGGCCGGCACCACTCAGACCACCCAGATCCCTTATTTCATCGCTGCCTGTGACTACACCATCATCGGCGATGAATACTACGCCGCCAGCGCCTACATATCGCGCGAACCCACCTTGTTGGGCAGCCTGATCGGGCAGGATATCGGCAAGATGCTGATCATGCTGTTGATTGTACTCGGTGTGGCAGCGGCCACGCTGCACACGCATCTGGGAGGCGCCAACGTCCCTGAGGCTTGGGAACCGGTGGATAAATACCTGCGGGACTACCTGTACAAGCTGTTTGACGTGGCGGTTGTGCAATGATGGGGCTTGAAGCGATCTGGAGTTTCCTGTTCAGCAAGAAGGAAGGCTACCTGCTGGCCGTCTTTCTGGTGGGCAGCCTGGTGCTGTGGGCTGCTCTGCTCTTCGGACTCAGCCTGCTGAGCAGCCGGGCCCGCAAGTGGCTGGTGGTCTTGGTCACTTTTCTGGGCGGGTTGTTCTATGCGCTGGAGTTCTTTCTGCCGGATATGGAGGCGCATCCAGGCAAAAACATCCTGACGGATTACCAGATACCGGTGAGCCAGGTGATGCGTCTGGCGGGTGGAATGACCATCGCTTTGGGTGTCTGGGGCCTGCTGAGGCTGCATGGACGTGAAGTGATGCGCCTGCGTAAGGGCTGGTACAACAGCGCCGCGCTGTTGATCAGCCTGTTCACGATGACCACGTTCGGTTTATTGGCCGGAGTGGATAAACCAGTTGACTGGGTCAAACGCACGTACGACTTGCTGTTTGAAGGGTTCATGGTGAACCTGGATGCCAGCATGTTTTCCTTAATCGCGTTCTATATCGTCTCGGCATCTTATCGGGCGTTCCGTATCCGATCTGTAGAAGCGACTATTCTGATGGTCACAGCCTTTTTGGTCATGCTGGGCCAGATACCACTGGGAAATCTGCTGACGGACAGCCTGCCCACTACCGGTTGGCTGTCGGCGTTCCGCGTGGAGAACATCAAGCAGTGGGTGCTGGAGATCGTCAGTTCGGCGGCGTTGCGCGCGGTGGGGTTCGGCCTGTGGGTGGGCAGTCTGGCGATATCACTGCGTATCTGGCTTAGTCTGGAGCGCGGCGCGTACTACGACGGGGAGGCCTGACAGATGAACAGCAACCATCCATCCATCTGGGGGCGCATGCAGCGCATAGACCGGCGCATTCTGTATGTGCTGCTGCTGTTCGTGATCGGTGTGCCGATCTTCGTGACAATACAACTGCCCATGAACATCAACCCCGCAACACGCAAGTTCCACCAGTCAGTAGAGGCCATACGGCCCGATAAACTGGCTATTGTCAGTTGCGGCTGGCAGGCTGCCAGCCAGGCCGAGTGTAAACCACAGACCGAGGCGCTGTTGCGTCACCTGATGTCGCGGCGGAAGCGGTTGGTGGTCATGACGTTTCTGCCTGCGGGCAGTAAACTCTCGTATGATATCGCCTCGCGCATTGCACGCGAGACGGGGGCGGAATACGGCAAGGACTGGATACACTTGGGGTACGTGGCTCAACCGACGCTCTTCATGAAGGCTTTGGTGCGGGATGTCCCGGCGGCCATGGTGAAGGACCGCTATGGGAAACCGGTAGCCGACTACGCGGTGATGCAGGGGATCAAGACCATCAATGATGTGGACTTCATCAGCGAAGTCACCGGTACGCCGCTGTATGAGTACTGGATCCAACTGGTGGTTGGCAGCAGCAAGTCGTTGAAGTACTGCGCCGCGTTGACCGCTGTGATGGCGCCTGAGTGTTACCCTTTGCTGGATTCAGGGCAACTGAACGGTTTGATGGAAGGCATGAAAGGCGCTGCCGAGTATGAAAAGCTGACCGAGGCGACCGGGCGGGCTACCAGCGCCATGGGGTCACTCTCCTTTGGTCATCTGTTGATCATGCTGCTCATCGTCGTTGGTAACGTGGGATACCTGATGGCGCGGCGCGCGGAGCGGGAGGGCACACGATGACACCGGATGTCTGGCGCCTGGCGGAGGTAATCATCGGCGTAATGTGCACCGTGGCTATCTTTTCGCTGGTGTTTCGCGAGAACGCCGTCTACCGTCTGTTTGAACACATCTTCATCGGAGTGGCCGCCGGTTACACCATCGTTGTGACTGTCGGTGAGGTGATCAAGCCGTTCTTCATAGAACCGGTTGCCCGCGGCGAGTGGTATTGGATTATGGCGGTTGAGCTGGGGGCCATGTTCTACTTCGTCTATAGCCGCAAGCTCAACTGGATCAGCCGTATACCCATCGGTCTGTTGATGGGGATGGCGGGAGGCATGGGGTTTCAAGCCTTCGCCAACTGGGTGCTGCCTCAGGTGCGTGAGTCGTTCAAACCCATACATCCAAATCACCTGAACGCCATGGGCGAGCAGATCGGCTGGTCAGGAGCATTGAACAACCTTATCTTCGTGGTTGTGCTGCTGACGGTGATGAGCTATTTCTTCTTCTCGTTCGAACAGAAGGGACGGTTTATCAAAGGGTCGGCGCGAACCGGGCGGTTGGTGTTGATGGTCGCTTTTGGCGCGATGTTCGGCGCGACTATCATGGCGCGTTTGTCCTTGCTGTTCGACCGTGTCTACTTTGTGCTCAAAGACGCGCCAGCGGTCATCTGGACGATGTTGCGCCCATGACGTTGAAACTGTTGGGTCTGTTGGCGCTGGCGTGCGTCGTCCGGGCGGCGCGGGCGCAGCAGGAGCTATTCACGGATCTGGAGTGGGACATCGATCCTAAGCCCCCTCCGGGAACAACGCGCGCCTCCAAGACCGGTAGCTCACAGTTGGCGATCAGCGGACGCACGATCGGACGGGTCGGCACAGTGCGGTCCGGCACGGGGGTGTATGCCGCAACCAACATCGGCAGCCGTCGCTATGTGACGCTGGAACCTGGAACATCGGTTGCGGTGGTCAGTCAGGCCGGTGATTGGTTGGGGCTGTTGATGTTTGATGGCCGTACCGGCTGGGCGCCGGCGTCGCGCATCACCCTGTTGGACTGGGATGTCATTCAGCCGGAACTCGGCGAGGGGATGCCTCAGATTGTGCAGACTGCTCTCCGCTACCTCGGTATTCCGTATGTCTGGGGCGGGGTCAGTACGTCTGGCATGGACTGTTCCGGTTTTGTACAACGGGTGTTCCGTGAGCATAACATCCAGCTTCCGCGGACGGCCACTCCACAGGCACGTGTGGGCGTTGAAGTTTCCCCATCGCAGATGCTCCCTGGGGATCGGGTGTACTTTTGGAACCGCGCCCGAACGCGTATAGATCACACCGGCATTTACATCGGTAACGGTAAGATGATCCATGCAGCTTCCCGGCCGGGGCGCGTGGTGGTCGAGCAACTGGTCGGCGGACGGCTCTGGCCGCTGCTTTGCGGAGTAAGGCGGTGAATACCGGCGAAGCCGCTCCGGACGCTGTCGAGTGGCGTAACGTTACCAAGCGGTTCGGGGGGGGGAAAGCGGTCGACAATGCGTCT
>CAZHSN010000010.1:29185-39369 GCA_964535125.1 uncultured bacterium | reverse complement strand
CTGGAGCGGTCAGGTCACCAATGACAGCATGACGACATTGCGGCAGGGCATTCTGTCCGGTTTCGCCCCTCCGCAGACGCAGGTACAGGATCCGTCCGCCGCGTGGAACCGGCGTGCGGGACGCCGTCCCGCATCGCGAGGCGCATTGAACCGTTGGGTGGCGTCCACTCCCTGCACGGGCAGTTGGTTCCGCCTTCCGGCGCGCCATACCGATGACGACCTGCTGGAGCACGAGGAGCGCGTTAAAGAGCGCGCCCGTATCGTCCTGGACCGATACGGGGTGGTCTTCCGCGAGATATTGCATGCCGAAATCCCACAGCTTCAGTGGCCGGCGGTGTTCCGTGCGCTCCGGTTAATGGAACTGGCCGGTGAAGTGCTAACGGGGCACTTCTTCCTCCACATCCCCGGGCTGCAGTTCGCATCCCATGACGCATTCCGCACGCTGTGCGCGTCGCTTCCCGAGCAGTCCGTGTGGTGGCTCAACGCCTGTGATCCTGCCTCCTGTTCCGGGATCGCCATTCCGGAACTGCGGTCGTTGACACCGCGACGTGTTCCGGGCAACTGGATCGTATACCGGGGGGCGACGCGCATCGCCGACATCGGGCGGAACGGACGCGATCTGTGGTTCTATGAACAACCCGATGCACCCGACGTCGCAGATGCCATTCAGCCGCTGCTTCATCTGCTGTATGGCAATACGCAGCAGACACAACGGATCCCAGTGGACACCATCAACGACAGACCGGCTCCGGCAAGCGTCTGGCTTCCTCTGTTGAGGTCTGCGTTCGATGTCACCGTCGAACCCGACAGGATCACCCTTTGGGCCTTACGGCGTTGATGCCCCGTCCGGTGTGTCCGCATCCCATACAATAGAGATATGGAGTCATCTGCTCATGTCACGGTGTTGGGAAGCGGCACATCGCACGGCGTTCCGATGCTGGCCTGCCATTGTCCGGTGTGCCGGTCTGGTGATCCGCGGAATCAGCGTGCACGCCCCTGCGCCGTGCTTCATCTGCCGCAGGGGAATCTGCTGATCGACACACCTCCCGAACTGCGCCTTCAATGTGTCCGTTTCGGCATTGAGCACGTGGGCGCCGTGATCATCACGCACGGCCACGCAGACCATCTGTTCGGCATGGATGATCTCCGCGGTTTCACCGACGCACACGGCGGACACATACCGGTTTATGCACTTCCGGACACGCTTGAGGTGATCCGCACATGTTTCCCCTACGCCTTCCGCCAGATGCCGCCAGGCATCACCGTTCCCAGGCTCACCCTGCATCCGGCCGACCCGGTCATGCACCTACTGGGCGCCCGCATTGAGGCGCTGTCTGTCTGGCACGGGACGTGGCCAGTACTGGGCATCCGCTGCGGCTCTATGGCCTGGGTAACGGATGTCTCAAGCATTCCGGAACCAACCATGGAGCGGTTGTATGGCCTCGACCTGTTGTTCCTGGATGCGGTACGACGAAAACCCCATCCTACGCACTTTCATCTGGAACGCGCACTGGAAGTGATCCGCACACTGTCCCCGCGCCGCGCCGTGTTGATCCATCTGTCTCACGACTATGACCACGTCACCACCAACAGGCAGTTGCCGGAAGGCGTCGAGTTGGCTTACGATGGTATGCGTTACGCATTTACGACCGGACATGCGCCTGACTGCCCAAGCGAACAACAGCCTGGAAGGCCACAAGCGCCGCAGGGATCTGTGGGAGGATCATAGATGATAGACGGCCATCTGTATGACGCGTTCATGAGTTACGGTCCCGAAGTGACACAGATCGCACTGCAGACCGCAGAACGCTTACGCCGAGACGGCGTTCGGCTGTGGTTTGACCGCTGGGAACTGGCCGGTGCGGACGATGACGACGCCGCCACCGTGCACGGCATGGAAAACGCACGGGTGATGGTCGTTATGCTCAACAACGCACAGGCCACAGCCGATCTGCCTCAGTATGAACGCTCGGTTGCCTGGTTCAGTGAGACGCTCCATCCGGTGCGTCAGATCATCCTGGTCAAACTGGCGCGATTTGACGCGCCGCATGAGTTAATGAACGCCAGACATATCGACTGGCATATCGATCCGGAGCAGGGATATCTGGAACTGCTTGCGGCGATCCGTGCCGTCTGGGCGTTTCAAGTCGCCACGCGCTTCATGCTCTCCTCCACTCCGGAGGTCCATAACTTCCGCGAGAAGGGCAACATCAATCTGCACACCTACCTCACGCTGGCCAAGATCAACGGTCACACCGAGGAGTTCCTCCTGCAGCGGGTCAATCCCCGCGTGTTCCTGCAGCCCAGGCGTGTGATGGACGCGATGATCGCCAGCTCCCAGACACAGCGCAGCTATCTGGAGCAACACCCGCTGCCCGACAACGAGCGATGGGAAACCATCGAACTTGTCCAGACACGCGAAGGCGCTCCCTACTTGGAACTGATTGATGGTCATGGCACCAGTTATTGGCGGCTGATGCGGAAGATTCCGCATGTCTTGACATACAAGAGTCTGAGCGAGCTGCCGGAACTGGACCAGCGGCTGCAGCTGGCGCACGAGGCCGGGCGCGGTCTGGCCATGTACAGCGACTTCACATCCCAAATGGACACCACAGACCTACAACCCAGCCTACCGGGTTACCGGGACACGCGGCTGTACCTGACACAGTTGGACTCGGTGCTGCAGGGTAACCGAACCATCGAAGAGGCCACGCCGCTGCTTCCGGTTGACCCGATGCTTCGACACAGCACCGAACAGCTTTTTCTGGTACACATCAGCGAGACAGACTATAAAGCCCGCCGAAGTGACCGCCAACTGGCGCCGTACCTGCAGCTCGTGCAGGAGCATCGGACATTCGCGCTGTCGCTGCAGGAGGCCCTGAAGGAAGGACGCATTCGGACGGTGGCGATACATGGCGACACCAAGCTGGACAACTTCCTGTTCGATATCGAGACCCGCCGCGTTCGGGCGCTTATTGACCTCGACACCATCATGCCGCACACATGGCTGGCCGACTGGGGTGACATGATCCGTTCGCTGGTAAATGTAGCCGGTGAAAAGGAGACGGACCTGAGCAAGGTCGATGTGGACATGGCGGTGTTCGAAGCGGTCGCAACCGGTTTCCTGCAGACAGCGCGTGAAGTGACACCGGCGGAGGTCCGTATGATGGTGGATGCGCCCCAGATTATCGCCTATGAACTGGGAACCCGCTTCTTGACCGACTACCTCCGCGGAGACAATTACTTCCGCCTCGCCCCGGGCGATCCGCCGGATTTGAACAAGGTGCGCGCCATGGTTCAGTTGACGCTGTTCCAACGGATGCGCGACCGTCAGGACATGATGCAGCAGGTAATCAACCGTCTGACTGCGTCGAATTGACCGTCGGCGCGTTATCAGCCGCCGGTGCGATCTGCACTACCAGACGGCGGCCGAATGCGCGCGCGAACGTCTCTTCGTGCGCCATCGCGCCCCACATCTCCAGTTCGGCATCGCCGGAGGCTTGCGCCTCCAACACCGCGGTGCGTTTGTCGGGACAATGAACCGACAGCGTGGTGATCAGACTGGAGTGGCTGCGGTCCAGACTCTCGGCCAGGCGCAACAGCACGCACAGCTGCCGGACGATCCGGCGTGACCGGCGCGGCAGCGAAGCAAACTCCACCGAGCGCTTGCGAGGCCACGCCTTCCGATGGAATAACGCGGTAACAGCGATGATCGCCTGATCGGTCAGGTCAAAGCCCAGCAGATCGGCGTTGCGAATGATGTAATAACTGTGCAGGTGATGGTTTGAATACGAGAGAAACGTGCCCACGTCGTGCAGCATGCAGGCATACCGAAGCAGTTCACGCTCATAGGCGCCCATCCGGTGCAGTCCTTCACGCTGCATGGCGTCGAAGAGCATCTCGGCCAAATAGGCGGCTTGACGGCAATGCGTTTCATCAAAGCCGCAACTGCGCCCCAATTGGATCACACTGCGCTCGCGCACCGGTACGGCGCCCGCGTAGCCGGCCACTTCCAGTCTGGCCAGGTAGTCCACCAATAGTCCGTCACGCAACCCGCGGTCACTGATGCGGATGGTCTGAATACCGAACTCCTCCAGCAGTGTTTCCAGTACGGCCGCTCCGGCGATGATAATGTCAGCCCGCTCAGGGTTAAGTCCAGGCACCCGGCGGCGTTCTTCCAACGGCAGGCTCATCAGATGCTGGATAGCTTGACGCAGTTGATCCAAGGTCACTTCGTCATCACGGCGCAGGCGGCGCTTCGAAATCATATGCACCGCAACATCCGCCAAGTTCATAATGGTCCCGCTGCTGCCCACCGCGAGGACCGGAGACTCTGCCTTGATACGGTGTATGGCGCGGATCGCCGAATTGCGTACATACTGCTTGATCAGGGCGTATCGTGCCGGCGGCACCGGATCGGTCTCATTCGGAAGAAAGAACATCGACGTCAGCCGGATCGCCCCCAACTTGAACATGTCCAAGTACTCATACTCATGCTGGGAGCCCAGAATCACTTCGCAGGAACCGCCGCCTATATCGATGAACACAACACGTCGATCGGCCAGATGCGTGCCGGAAGACACTCCCAGATAGACCAGACGGGCCTCCTCACGCCCGCTGATCACCCGTACTTCCACGTCGGTCTCACGCTTCAGCATATGCAGGAACTCAGCCTGGTTTTTGGCCTCGCGGGTGGCGGCCGTCGCCACCGCGACCATCTCATCCGCTTCGTACGCCCGGGCCAGCGCGGCAAAGCGCGCGACTACCAGCGCGGCGCGTTCCATCGCATCCGGCTGCAGCATCTCCTCATCGCCGAACTCGTTCTCACCCAGTCGGACGATCTCCTTCTGCTGACTGAGAATGGTGGTGCTGTGGTTCGCGTTGATCCGTACCAGCAACAGGCGGATAGAGTTGGTGCCGATATCAAAGAACGCAACCACCCGAACAGGAAGCGGCGTCAGCGTCGAGGCCATGTGATCTCCAGATCGCGCCCGAATGCCCGCTCCAACAAAGCGGATTTGCTGTCCAGATCCACTGTGAACTGACGCCAGGCGGGCTGCCCGCCTATAGCCAGGCGCATCCGGCCGTTGCGCAGCGACTCCGCCCGAATTACGGTGACCGTGGAGTCGTGATACGCATCCAACCCGTCCGCGAGGCGCACCATCCCTGCCAGCCGATCGACAACGTGACGATCCGACACCGACAGCGCAGCATACATGGCGTGGTCGGGGCTGGGCAGCGCCTTGCGGTGGTATCGTGCGATGTTGGCGATGATACTTCGATCACGCATGCCCAGCGTCAACATGGGACTGCTCAGGATGATCTGTGCAGAACGCTTGTGATGTCCTTTACCGCCTTCCATCCATCCGATGTCGTGCAAGTACGCACCCGCCATCAGCCAGAAGCGTTCCTCATTGCCGTAGCGGTGCAACGGCATCAGCGCTTCGAATATCTGTTCAGACAGGGCGGCCACATGCCGTGAATGCAGCGGCTCGGCTTCACAGGCTGCAAACAACCGTTCGACCGACTCCATACGAGGATCGCGTGACGGCTCCGGCAGACTCATGCATCCGCACCCGGGTCCGTCTGTTCGCGCAGTTTCTTCCGCAGCACGTTGCTTAGCCTTTTCAGCTTTTGGCTGCGTTCATCAGGCAGCGTACGCACAGCATCCAGGGCCCGGCCCATCCGGAACACGTCGCCGCACTCTGCCGGCATGCCGCACGCCTCGCACGCCTGTACCGTCTGCTCCACCGGATAATCCAGCCGGTACATCCGGTACTGGAAGTAACCCGGACGCAGATAGAGCATCGCATACGACGCCCGGGGATCACCGTCATCGGGACGTCCCACCGAACCGGGGTTCAGGAACCACACGCCGTCAACTTTTTTCATGAAGGGCGCATGCGAGTGTCCGCAGACGATAATGTCGGCCTCAGCGGTTGCGGCCAGTTCCCGAAAACGCTCTTCGGGCGTATCCGGCCGGAGGTGCTCTGTCATCGACTGCGGGCTGCCGTGTACGATCAGCACCCGCCGACCCTCAACATCCAGGCGAACCTGTTCCGGCAGCTGTTCCAGCCATGTCAGGCTTTGCTTGGAGAGCTGGCTATAGGTCCAGATCATCATCAACGCCTTCGTCCGGTCTTTCGGAAGATGCGGCATGTCTTTGGGCCGGCCGCGGCCGCGCTTGATGATCTTCCGGTCCATATTGCCCATGACCTGGTGCAATCCTTCCCGCAGACGGCTCACGACCTCTTCCGGATATGGCCCGCCTCCCACAAGATCACCTGTATTCCAGAGCATCTCCGCTTCGTGTAACTGTGCGTGAAGCAGCACTGCGTCCAATGCGGGCAGGTTGCCGTGTACATCGCCGAACACCGCGATCTTCATGATGTCACTCCTCCACAATGGATGCCGGGCCATCCGCCGGCATCGAGTCGCGTAGCCGCTGTCTGAGGTTGTCCCACACCGAATCACGTACGGTCTGCTTCCACAACGCGGCAAACGCGTCATACAACTCTTGACGGTCTTGGGTGCGCATATCAATCAGCGTTTCGATGCCCTTGGACACACGTCTCATGCCCTTGGCGTCGCCGCAGTACTCAACCATCCGCTGGCATTCCGTGACGAGGAACTCCGGAAGCGCCTGCAGCCAGACATCGCAGTCATGCAGGTCTCCCAGCCCTTCCTGTACCTCCTTTACCACATTGATTTCACCCTTCAGACCGTCGGAAAACACCGGCGCGAATAACTCCATTGTGTAGCGCAACCGTTTCGCGGTAATGCGCATCGCATGCAGCTCTTCGATGTGCTCCGGCCGGCTGACATACCCCTCGTAGGCGAGCATCTCTTCCAGCCGTACGGCAATATGCGTACAGGCCTGCGCCATGATCAGTGAAGACTCAGGGCTGACGGCGCGCAACCGCGCCTCCACGATAGATTGACGCAACCAGCGGCTGAGGTCCTCCAGCGCCCCCGACGCCTCAATGCGCTCGAGAGTCTCCAAAACGCCCTCTTGGAGCAGTTCGCGCCGTTGACGTAAGCGAAGGATCAACCGGTCGATTCCGTACCGGTCACGCGGATCTGTTAACCGTTCTTCGGCTTTGAGCAGCCAGTCTATCTGCACATCGGTATCCCGGGCCGCGCCCAGCGAGCGCGTGACCCGCTTCACCGCACGCAGCCACTCCGCATACCGACGTCGGGGTAGCGTGGGTTCGAAAACGGTCATTGCAGCGCGCAAACGACGGGAGGCCACCCGCATACGGTGAACATACTCAATGTCCTCCGCCCGGCGAACCCCTTCCACCTCTTGCTGCAGCGCCTGCAGTCGCTTCAACAACGACTCCGCGCCGAACAGCGCGTAACTGGCATCCACCGGCAACGCCACGGCTCACCTCCGATCTGTCAGACTACATTGACTGAATGATGGGGAGTATCTGCTGTCGCAGCGTTTCCTGTACCGCAGCGAACTCCTGATCCGCGTCAATGACCGTGAAACCATATTGAGACGCCAGCGTCTCGAACTGCTCCTGCATCCGTGACTGGTACAAGGTGAACGAGTCATACAGGTTATCGGCCAGGTTCATATCCATACCCGATTCCCAGTAGTTCAGCCCGCGTCCATGTACCATGCGCGACACCAGCGTGTCCACACTGGCGCGCAGGTAGAACACCGCGTCCGGTTTCAATGCAAAACCGTAAACACTCTGCGCCCATTGCGGATCGACTCCACGCACGATATCACGCGCCAGCGTGCTGTAGAAATACCGGTCTGACAGCACGATGAACCCCGCACGCAGCGCCGGGATGATCTGGTTCTCCAGACGATCGGCGAAGTCCGTGGCATAAAACAGACTCATGCAGAGCGTGCTGATGGTATGTCCCGCTTTGGCCGCGTCCAATCCTGGCGCAGTCAGTTCCGAGCGGGCCAATCCCGTGTCGGACACACCGTATCCTTGCTCTTCAAGCCATTGCCGCAGCGCCGTGATCTGCGACGACCGCCCGACACCATCCGGCCCCTCCAGAACGATCAGTCGTCCTGGCAACGAGTCGATGGGGTTGTACGGGAAGCCGGCCCCGTAGTATGTCGCACTACGCACCGCACTCATGATGTCATCACTCCCTCCGGCCGGGGCAGTCCTTCCCACCCCTCCAGAAGCCGGTCGGCGATATCACGCACCCGCTGCTGCTGGATGGGGATCGGTTCGGTGCCGTCAATGACTGTCAGGCCGAACTCGTCGACCATCGCATCGTACTCGTTCATGATCCGTCCCTGGAACAGCTTAAAGCTGGTGACTACATTGTCGGACAACCCCAGATCCATGCCTGCTTCGTAAAACTTGATCTGTGCCCGCGACGACAATATCCGGTCGACTGCGGTATCCAAGGGCACATGGAAATAGAACGCCAGATCGGGCATCACCGCGAAGGAGTACAGATTGCGCACCCAGGTACGGTCCACGCCCCGCGCCACATCACGCGCGAACGCGGTGAACGCGTAGCGGTCTGCCAGCACGATCACGCCAGCCTTGAGCAACGGCACGATGCGGTATTGCCAACGATCCGCAAAGTCAGTGGATTGGAGCAGGCTGAATGTGGTTGGTGTAAACGCTTTGCGTTTCTTTCCTAACCGTGTAGTCCCTTTGACCAGTTCCGATGAGTTCCACTCACTGAAGTAGACGGAACGTCCCTGCGCTTGCAGATACTTGAACAGCAGATCGATCTGAGTCGACTTGCCACTGCCGTCGATGCCTTCGACGACGATCAGCTTACCCGCATAACGGTTCGGTGGCAGCACACTCTCCTCCTGACGCCCGCATCACCGGGGCGTATTCGCAGCGGCCGGACCCTCGCCGGCCCGCTGCGGCATTGTACCATCCCAAGCTTACAGCCTCGCTACACCTCCAGAAGCAGGTCGCTGGCTGCCTGGATAAAGAATATCGAGCCCAGATCGCGCACATAGTACGGCGACTGATCGGTACCGTTTGGCATCTTGACTTTCTCCAGGATGGCGCCCTTAAGGTTCGGGTCTTCAGGCTTGACAAACTGCATCTTCATACAGTATCGAAGACCGCGCTTAATCAATGGGATCCATTTGGGGTCCTGCGTCAGTTTCCACAGGTCGTGATACATCAACACAGCGCAGGCTGTCCCGCTGGTGGCATGGCCAAACGAGTCGGTCTTGAAATCCACATAGGTGCCCCGCAGTATACCGCCATCGCGGCGCTGCGCCGCGGCGTACCATTCCCCGGCGCGCAACGCAGTCTGCAGATAGCAACCCTGGCCGGAATCCCGGTATGCGGCCACCATCGGCCGGCCCCACCAGTATGCATGGCGCGGATGGATCGAACCGGCGGAACGGCTGCAGGGACCAAAAGCGATCCAGTTACCCGGCGGATCCTCTTCACGGATCAACCGGTCAACAATCTCGTAAAACGCATCGCGCAGTTTTGGATCGCTGGACGCGCGCGCGGCCTTCAGCATCACGGCATCATCCGCCAGCGGACGACCGGGGTAGTTCTTGGACAGGCTGTTATTCTCAACCACGCGCCGTTCGGCCGGATGGTACCAATCCATCACCAGGCCCTCTCCCGGCAGGTACATTTTCTTCTGCACCCATCGCGCGGCGGACACCGCCCACTCGGAATAGGTCAGATCGTTGGTGGCTTCTGCCAGGTGGAACAGACCGTCTATGGTCTCAAGCACCGCAGAGGTGTTCACCAGATCGGGGAAGTCTTCATACGCCAGCAGCATACCGTAGTCAGCATCGGATTCGTCACTGACACGGTTGTGTGCGATGAATTCAGCACTGTCACGCGCAGCCCCCAGCAGGCTGTCGTCTCCAAGAACGCGGGACGCCATTACCAGCGCTTTGATCGCTTGACCGGTGTGCCACATTGGGCAGAAGAAACTCCATTCCTTCCCGGCCACGCTGTACTCGCCGCGGATTGCGCCCTTCCACCAGGCGGTTGGGTGACCGCCCCGGTTCTTCTCAACAGTCAGCCCCTCCGTCTTGACCTGCGCTGTCTCAACCAGCCAGGTGCAGGCAAGCTTCAGGGCTGCGCGCAGACCTTCGATGTCATTCGTCTCCAGTACCGTACCCATGTTGTAAACCCTCCATAGAGGCGGCACGGGTGTTCCCATGCACAGCAATTCGATTCTACAGGACGCTTGCCGTTCCCTTCACA
>CAZHSN010000010.1:0-29085 GCA_964535125.1 uncultured bacterium | reverse complement strand
CTGCTTGTCCCGCTCAACTGTTACTGGATCATCGCAGCCGAAATGCGATGGTACGTCATCCTCACCCTGAACCCGTTGTTTATCACTCCGGTGTTCAACCTGTTCGTGCTGGTGGTGCTCAACCGGCTGCTCCAGAAGTTCCGCCCGGCCTGGGTGTTCACTCCCGCAGAGTTGATCACCGTCTATATCATGGTGGTATTGTCATGCACCATCGCCACGCATGACTTCATGATCAACCTGATCACCACCCTGTCTTTTGCCGAGTGGTCCGGTATACCGGAGCCCTTTCGGGAAGGGACGTTGATGCCCCTGATGCCTAAGTGGCTGTTTCCAACCGACCGCGAACTGCTGAGGGGGTATTTCACAGGGAACGCCGATTTCTACCGCGCAGACATCCTGTTGATGTGGGCCAAGCCGCTGGCCTACTGGTTTGTGTTCATCGCAGCTATTGGATGGTCCATGTTTTGCATCTCGGTGATCTTCCGGCGCGCCTGGGCCGAAGAGACCAAGTTGAGTTTTCCAATCATCCGGCTTCCCATGGAATTGACAGCCAGCGACGGGCCGACACACATTCTGCGGTCGCGGGTCATGTGGGCGGGTTTTGCGATCGCTGCCGGCATATGCACCATCAATACGCTGCACCTGTGGTTCCCGAATGTGCCCCATATCGCCACTCGCGCCACACAGATACCCTTCCACACCTCACCATGGCATGGGCTGAACCCGATATTCGTGGCGTTCTACCCGTTCGCCATCGGGTTGTGTTATCTGGTGCCATTGGACATCTCATTCAGCTGTTGGTTCTTCTATCTGTTCATGAAACTCCAGGCGGTGATCGGAGCCTGGATGGGCTACCAACCGGCGCCCTATTGGCCCTACCATATGGAACAGGGGATCGGTGCATGGACTGTGTTCGCAATCGCGTTGATCTACACCGCGCGCCACTACCTGTCAAGCGTCTGGCAGGGTGTCCTCAAGGGGAAAAGCGACTTGGATGAGCATGAACCGATCAGCTACCGCGCCGCGGCGATCGGGTTGATTATCAGCTTGGGTGTGTTCTTCCTGTTCTGGTGGACGGCCGGCATGAGTCCGGGATGGGTGTTGATCGTCATGGCGCTCTACTTCCTGTTGGCGCTGGCGATCACACGCGTGCGTGCGGAGTGCGGCAGCCAGCACACGGTATGGGACCTGGAACCCATGAACGTGATGCGTTTGGTACCCAGTGAAACCCTGAGCCAGAAGACCATGATGGCATCGATCATGAGCCACTGGTACTGGCGCCTCAACCGGAGCCACGTAGCGCCCGCAGAGATGGAAGCGCTGAAGATGGGCGGCGACCACGGCATGAACCTGCGAAGCCTGGTGCTGCCCATGGTGCTGGCGTTCGCCGTGGCGATTGTGGCCGGAATGTGGGCAAGCCTGCATGTACTCTACACCGAGGGTGCTCAAGCCCGATGCGTCGGATGGGCCAACTGGACCGCATGGGAGTGTTTTAACTGGTTGAACGCGGCGACCACCACCGGTCACTCCTTCGAAGCTCCCCGTTGGATCGCCGTGAGTGCCGCGGCGGTGTTCACCGCGTTCCTGGCCGCAATGCGTTCAACCTTCAGCTGGTGGCCGTTTCACCCGCTGGGCTATTGTATCGGCGGCGGACTGGTCTGGCACTGGGTGGCGTTCTTCATCGCCTGGCTGATCAAGCTGTGCGTCATCCGCTACGGTGGACTCAAGCTGTACAGCAAAACAGTGCCGTTCTTCCTGGGCCTCATTCTGGGTGACTACGTGTTCGGCGCGATCACATCACTGATGGGCATCACGCTGGAGGTTCCGGTCCACAATACATTCCACTGAGCACGGGTTCTCCGGCAGCGCGCGCTGCCGGAGAACTGCTGCAGCGTTCAGCCGGAGATACGCAACGTCCTGCCTGGCAGCGCGTTCCACTCCATCTCGCGATCCATACTGCGTATCCGGTGCATCCCCTTCCGATCGGCCCGCAGCGAGGCCTCCACGAGACGGCCCTGAGCCCAGCGAATCTGAACAGTAACGCCTCCTCGCGCACGTAAACCGCGCACCGATCCATCCGGCCATTGAGGCGGTAAGGCCGGCAGCAGGTGGATGCGGCCCGCATGACTCTGCAGCAGCATCTCCGCAATCCCGGCGGTCGCCCCGAAGTTGCCGTCAATCTGAAACGGAGGATGGTTATCAAACAGGTTGGGCAGCGTGCAACGGGCCAACAGATCTTGCAAGTGTGTGTACGCGGCGGCCCCGTCCTGCAGACGCGCAAACAGGTTCACCAGCCACGCTCGGCTCCACCCGGTTCCGCCCCCGCCATGCGACAACCGGGTATCCAGGCTGCGCCGCGCTGCAGCGGCGAACTCTGGCGTGTGTTCGGGCGTGATCTGTTCACCGGGATGCAGCGCATACAGATGAGACATATGACGGTGCCCCGGCTCCACTTCAGCGTAATCTTCCACCCATTCCATCAATCGGCCATCGCGCGGACTGATGCGTACGGGCGTCAGATTGTTCAGCGCATGGGTTATCTGCCTGCGGAGAGCGCTGTCGGCCTTGCTCTCGGGCGTACCCAGTCGGTCCAGAGCCGACAGGCACTGCAGGAAGAGCCTGCGGACGATCATGAGGTCCATGCTCGCGGCATAGGTAAACATGCTCGATTCGCCCTCCCGCAGCCAGAACGTGTTCTCGGGCGAGTGCGATGGACAGGTAACCAGTTTACCCGCGACCGGCGTATGGGACGGAGCCTCAGTCAGGAAGTCGAGCATGAACAACGCAGCGCCCCGCATCAACGGCCAAGCCCGCTGTTCCAGGAAGTCCTGATCTCCCGTGAACAGGAAGTGTTCCCACAGATGGCTGCTCAGCCAAGCCGCGCCCATGGGCCAAATCCCGTGCACCCCATCAATGGGCGCCGCTCCACGCCACAGGTCGGCGTTGTGATGGAGCACCCATCCGCGGGCGCCGTAGTGCCTGTGCGCGACCACTGCGCCGGTTTCAGCCAAATCCTGGAGCAGGTCGAACAACGGTTCATGACACTCTGTCAGATTGCAGACCTCCGCGGGCCAGTAGTTCATCTCCGTGTTAATGTTCACCGTCCATTTGCTGCCCCAAGCCGGCGCCAGATCCTGATTCCAGATCCCTTGAAGGTTGGCTGGTTGTGTACCGGGACGGCTGCTGCATAGCAGCAGATAGCGCCCATACTGGAAATACAGCGCAGCCAGATGCCGGTCCGTCCCTCCCTGGCGCACCTGATCAAGCCGCGTGTCGGTCGGTATGCGTGTCTTCTGCGGGTCGCCCAGATCGATGCCTACCCGTTCCATATACCGGCGCATGTCACGCTTGTGGGTCGCCAGCAACCGCTCGAACGGTATGCGCTGCGCCCGCTGCATCTGCGGCCGCCATACGGCGGATGGGTCGCCGGATATATCGCGGTAGTTTCGGAAACTGGTTGCGGCGCACAGCCGTATGACCACTGTGGAAGCATTGCGGATGTGAACGCCTTCCGCAGACCGGGTAACCTCACCGGGCGTCTCTACGTGCAGACCTGCCTCAAATCGCAGACCTTCACCCTGTACACCCGCAGTGAGTCCCTGATCGCGCCCATCGCCCTTCCATGCGCCGGACATCACCAGACAGCCCGCATCATCCACCATCACCCGATGGGGATGCGGAGAGACGATCCGCACCGTCACATCCAACACGGGCTTACTGGCTGTGAGGCGCGCTGCGACTACCTGATCGGTAGCGGAGATAAACACCGAGCGAGTGTAGATTACGCCGTTACACCGGTACCTTACCGATGCGACCCCGTCGAACAGATCCAAATCGCGGCGGTAGTCGTATATGCGTCCGGCATGGCCAAAGGACAACAGAAGATCGGCCAATGGCTGATACGCCTGCTGCAGCACCGGCGATCCCATCAATGTCCGCGACCCCAAGGCTGCGGCCTCGTTGTTACGGCCAGCGAACATCAGTCTGCGGATCTCTGGCAGACTGCCCGAAGCGCCATCCACGGAGTAGTCGTGTGGGCGACCTGACCAGAAAGTGTCTTCGTTGCACTGGATCCGCTCGCGAGGCACACCGCCAAATACCATCGCTCCGAGACGGCCATTTCCCAGCGGTAAAGCGTCGTTCCAATCACGTGACGGCTGCCGGTACCACAAGGATCTACCGGCATGGCGGGGAGGCGACGCTTCTCCCGCGCCGCAAAAGGGCCCCTGGAGCGTCGGCCCGCCGGCGGCGTGAGTTGGCCACTCGGATCTGACGGGCCCGATCAATCGCCAGTCCGCCACGCGGCCATTCAAAGCCGGCGGCTGTGTTCTGGGCGCCGCCGCCAGCCTTGCCACTTCACGTTCTGACACGACACGCCCATAAATCGTTACCCGGTCGATGTCACCGATAAACCGGTGCCCGCCCTGGCTGTCCGCTCCAATCCGCAGCGGCAGGTCATTGCGTTCGGCTGGGCGCATGCCCCGCCGGGAACCGTCGGCAGCCAGACGACCGTTCACATAGACACGGTAGACCCCTTCAGCCGCGCTGAATACGCCCACAACATGCGTCCATTCGCCTGCATGCAGCACATGGTGTGCCGTCAGCATTCCTTCCGCCAGCAGGAAACGCACCGACCCGCCGGGATAGGTATCGAGCATGTAGCCGCTCTGTGCCCCAACAGGACTTTTATCTACAATACGCATCCCTTCGGCGGGCAGCGCTTCCGGCCTGACCCACGCTTCGAGACTGAACGCATCCGTCAGGTCCAACACGGATGACTGAGCCTCATATATGTCACTGAACGCGGTGCAATGCATAGCTTTCTCCTGGTTGTTAAGATGAACAGCCGGCCCGTGCGCTTACGAGACTCGCTCCAGATATTTCAGGCGTTGACGCACACGCTCGAGATAGGCGGTTGCAGGCTCCGCCAGTCCCGTGTCCTCGGCGAATGGATGCACCTTATCGAGCGCATCCAAGGCCGCGCGGGGCGTCTTCAAACGGCAAGCCAGCGCACGCACCCGCCAGCGCCGTGGCAGCTGCCGCGCCACCGGGCTGCTGTTCTCTATGAAGCGCAACACCTGTTCCATCTCGGCAGTTGAGTCCGCCGACACGATCCGCCGTGACCAGGCGCGCAACACATCTTCAGGCGTCAACGACGGATCGACACAAAACCTGCCGAACGCATATGTATTCAGCGCTTCCGCCCGATGCGCGGCATAACTCCAGTTCCCGATGACCGCATCGAACCCGCTGCGCTGTGCCCACCGCACGAACCGATGGATCATCCGTGTCTCCGCACCCATTTGGCCGCGCGTCTCATCGGCGGCCGGGTCGCCATCATCTGCTTCCTCCAGCAGGAAGTATGGCCAAGCCCAGACGGCGGGACAGCGTGCCTGCCGCAGCGCTCCGATGGCGTGCGCATCCGGCCACGGCGCGGCACGTACCCGATCCTTCTCATACAGGCGCAGCACCAGCGGGCGATAATGCTCATGACATGGCAACTCGATACCGGTGTGTGCATCCATCAACTCGTAGTTCCATATGATCGCTCGATGCATCTCCGTTTCACGGCGCCAGAACGGGCTCTCCAGCGCGCTGAGTTCAGGCTGTCCCCACATCGACACCGCCCACGGGTTTACGTGGTATGCGGCGGCGGGTGCGTGTTCACGCACCAATTGCCGCACCGCGACTGCCATGCGGATCCAGTCATGGTGATCAGTTGGCGCTCCATCCAGTGACGCGGGGACGCCGCCTGGATCACCGGCAAAAAACGTGAAGCCATCGGCCTTGCGCAACGCCCTCACGGTGCGTTCCAACGCCTGCAGCCGCTGCCGCAACGCTCGGGCATCCTGCGGATGGAATTTCACGCCGACACCCGTCGGCTCCATCTCTTCAGGGCCCTCCCATTGGACAATATTCGCGAAGAGGATCACATAGACGCGAAAACCCGAACGCTGGGCTGAGTCCACCCCGGCCGCCATCTGGGCATAATAGTCATCAAGCAAATCATGCCGACGATGCCACCCCAGATCGCAAAACTGAAGCAGCTCAATCCCGCAGGAGCGCCAGAAGGCGTGTTGATCCGGGTTGTCCGTCCACACATACAACCCCGCAGTCATGCGGGAGGGACTAGATGTCATACCACACCTCCAGTGGATAGGGAAGCATTTCACGCGTCACGCGCAGTGTGGAGGCGGTATATGGCGCATCCCATTCTGATACCCGCTCATATGGCAACAAGGCGCGCCATTGGCGTATCGGACGGGCAAACTCGATGAGTGTCGGACGGGTCGCCATCAGTCGAACGCCCGGTGCGTCCTGCAGCGGTTCGAGACCGGGGCTTCGGATGATGATCCGGCCTTCGGATGCCCGGAATACCATTCGCCCATCGAAGGTGCAATCCCCCGCGAACTCGACCAGCCCGATCCCCCGCGGGCCATCCAACAGCATCAGCCAGCCGTCCAGTGCGGCTGTTACCTGTACCCCCTCCGGCGTGATGAGATGTACAGCTGCCGGGTGATGGACATCCGCCGAACAGACCAGCAGACGGCCAGCGGGCGTGTGACGGCACATCGTGCGCACAGATACCTCACACGTCACCTGTACGCTTCTGCACTCAAGTAACTGCTCGTGTGCGTCTCTCGCGCCAATGCATACCCTCACTCCGCGATGCCGCAGGCGCTCCAGTTCCCAGCGGGTGTCCGGCCTCTCCGGAGGAACGGCACAGGCAACGGCGCGCACCGCTGACGGCAGCGACCTCAACTGCTCTTCGGGCCAAACCGTCACCAGTACGCCATCGGTCCACAACGTGTCAAGCAGTGTGCAGAATTCACGCCAGGATGCGGTGTCGGCATAAGGAGCCATCACAGCGACCGTCTCGACCTGGCTTACACGTTGCAGCCCATCACCCATATACGCCAACCGGCCGGGCACACGCGCCGCACCTGCAGGAAACGGCGTTCCGTGATAGATCGAACCATACGGAAAGCCGCTGGGTGTTGCACAGATACCTACGCCGCGCGCGGGCCAGGTGCGGCTGATCTCCACGTATGGCTCAAACCAGCGGGGATCTGAGGTCAGTCCGTGCGCTTCGCGCAGCGGCAGCGGCTCGTAACACATCTCCGGCGCCATCCAGCTGACGCCCCATTCATAACACATGGCGGCCGCCGCGCCTGCTCCCAGCGCCTGGTAGACATGCTGCTCGTACGCCTCCGTGGCGTTCCAGCCCAGCGCGCCAAACTCCTGCAGGATGATCGGCCGAGACGACGCCGCGGGGTCATGGCGGACCACCATGGCCGCAGTGCACTCAGGCATATAGCTGTGCCAGGGAACGATCTCGCTGTCCCGGTTGGCGACCGCTGTGTCACCCCCGTTCAACGTGGAAAAGCAATATCCGCCCAGTATCGGCGCATTGTTACCCGTACTGCGGACCGCTGCGGTCATCTCCTGTATCCATCGGCGCACCAACAGGCTGTCCCGCTCCGCGCCGTTCGGTAGCGACGTCTCGGGCCACAAGGCCGCTTCGGCATCCATCTGGTCGCGGTCGGGGTCGCGAACATACACCTCATTGGCCAGATTGATCCATACATTGCCCGCGTGTCTCCAGCGTGCGGCAAGTTGAGCTATGAACGCGCGCTGATGTTCCAGGCGCCGGAACGAGATGCTGTAGATGTTCCCGTCAGCCGGTTCACGGAACCGCCAGCAGACGGGTCGACCGTCGCCGCCAGTGTATTCCATTTCGTTCACCCATTGGGAAAACACACAAACATCCACCACCAACCCGGCCTGTGCCGCCAGCCAGATGCAGGCATCCATTGCCCGCAGCGTCTGCTCTGTCAGCCGAGTATCCACCCAGGTACGGATGAAGCGGTATCCAGTCTGCCGAATGCCATGCAGATCGCGCGCGGCCTGTTCCACCCGAAAGTCGCGCCACAGCCATTCCCACCACGAACTGGACGGGTAGTAGTGGGTGCCCGCATGGAACCCCCGCGCGCCATCCATCACCAACTCTGTCCCGTCGATCTGCGATAGTGCTGGCGTACGCAATGGGTCATCGCAGACGATAAACGCCGCGGTGCGGCAATCGATGGGGACGCCGGGCCTGTCGACAGACAGCTCACACGCGCGGTCATGCTGGACAGATTCAACACGCACGCGCCATAATCCGACAACCGTCGGCACAGGCAGGTCGAACAGCGCCTCAGATCCGTCATATCCGTCCGGACAGCGCCGGCACTGCCCCCATGGCGCCCACTGTGTACTGTCTGGCGGCTGCACCGCTAACCGTACGGTCACCGATGCAGCGGTCTCAGTGCAGTTGTACAATTGTGTCCGGATCCGAAGACGCTCACCCGGATGGTAGACCGCATAATCGGTTGATACCGCGGTGATACGCACTCCCGCCCGCATCCGCCGATCGATATCAGCAACGAGGCCACTCCATCCCGCCGCAGACAGAGCCGACAGCGGATCGTCAAACAGGAACACAAAACACTCGGCCCCGCTGAACCGATGTCCAGCCAGCGACGGCGCTCGATGGGTGAGCAGCACGCTGGGATATCCGATGACCTGGCCGAACCGGTCGACCGCTTCGACCAATGGCATCAAGTCAGCGCGTATCTCTTCATCGAGATTGTGATAGTACAACTCTTTTGGCGGCTTGAGGTAAGCCGACCAAGCGTGGGCGGTTTGCCATTCAGACGGATGGGAGGACTGCAGCGGCGCATCCAGCGCAGATCGCAATCCAATCGGATCGTCGGACAGTTCAAACGCGCCAACCCATAGTTCGGCTGGCAAGTGATCCGGCGGTCCGATCCAGACCATTGTGCCGCCGCCAGCCATGTGACTCACCACGGCGCATGGATCTACTGCCCTGATCTGGTGCGCACACACACCATCTGGCATGGAGTGCCTTATCGCCCGCAGGAGCGGTTCTGTAGCCAGCACCCACACTGGTACGGATGGGGACGCCTCCCCGTGTTGCCGGACCGGTTCAGGCCTCATACGGGCGATGTGCCCATCCGAGTTGAGATTGCTTTCTGCCACGTTACCTCACCGGCGCATGTCGGCACCTACACCCGTTTGGCCAAGCCGTCAACCTATTCCTGCCAGACGGCCGATGTTTACTTTCGCCGGCAACGCCGGCCGCATCGTGTTTCAGTCCACACCGTATGGGCTGCCCCTGTCGATGCGGAACACGCAAGCGTGTTCACAGGGTCTCTCCTGGGGCGGCTGTATCACCAGCCCCTGTGTGGTATGCTTCCATATAATCGGTTCCATAGACCCCAGCATCACCACGGAACGGACCGACCCCGGATAGCAACGAAACCCCTGAAGGGCGAACAGGGTCACCGGTTTGTCTGGCAGTCCAAGGCAGATCGCATACAGCGAGTCGCCCTTGACGGTAAACCGGATGTCTTCGGCAGTATAGTGCGGTGTCTTGCCCTCGCTGAACGCTCCAGACATCTCGAGCTTCGTGGGCCCTTCTCCGCAGGTATACCAGGGGGTGGTCCCGTAGATCGCTTCACCGTTCACCTCCAGCCACCGCCCCATGTCTTTCAGGATCGCCTGTGCCTGTTCAGGGATCGTTCCGTCGGGTTTCGGCCCTACGTTCAACAACAGATAGCCGTTTTTGCTGACATTGTCGATTAGGTAGTGGATCAACGTGGTGGATGTCTTGTAGACGGCATCCTTGACATACCCCCACCCCTCGCCATCATCAACAGTTGTGTCGGTAAACCATTCATGGTAAGTTAGTTCACCCTCGCGTCCCAGTTCATGATCCAGCAGCGCGATATTCGGCGGCAGGTGGTTCCACTTATAGGTGACCAGGCCATCGTCTACGCGATTGTAGTAATACGCGAGTAACTCCAGGACGTACGATTCGGCGATCCCGTTCAACCCGAAGTCGAACCAGATCAGATCTGGAGTATATCGGTCGATCACTTCAGTCACTTTGTCACGCCACAAGTTCAGAAACGCCAGACTGGGTAAGTCCTGCGTCGAATACATCGAGTCCCCAGACAGCGGACCGTCGACATTGTGAGGTTCGCCATACAGGCCGGAAAACCGGGGATCGGCGGTGTCGTACTCCTTACGCCAGTGCGGATAGAACCACCAGTTCTCTGCATGATGCATCGCAACCAGGTACTTCATACCCTGCGAACGGCAGGCCCTCTCCAGCGCCCCGACCACATCGCGCTTCGGTCCCATCCGCGCTGCATTCCATCCGTTGAGTTGAGAGTCCCACATGCTGAAACCGTCATGGTGTTCGGCTACAGGCCCCGCAAACCGCGCTCCAGCGTTGCGGAAGAGTTCCGCCCATTCGTCCGGGTCGAACCGTGTTCCGGTAAAATCAGGAATAAACTCCTTGTATCCAAACGCCTGCGGGCCTCCATAGGTCCGCAGATGGTGCTCATATTGCGCATTTCCTTCGCGGTACATGTTGTAGGGATACCAGGTGGCGTTCGGGCCGCATGCCGGCACTGAGTACACGCCCCAGTGTGTATAGATCCCGAACTTGGCATCGCGTAACCACTCGGGTGTCCGGCGACGCCGCAGCGAATTCCACGCAGGGTCATATCTCGGCATCGTTGGTGATCCTCCCGTATACCTGTGGTGTGTCTCTGTGGGTCGCCGCCTGGCGGCGCAAGAGTCACACGACACCTGCTCTGACTAGCAGGCCGCTAAGGATGCCGCTCATGACAACGCATCACTCATACGGAGCTCAGTTCATTCCTGTCGCCTCCCTGCCAGCGAGCCAAGGCGCTGTCGGCATCAGGCGTTATGTCACCGCTAACATCACGCGGGACGCCCCAGAGAATCAGCCGGGTGATCGAAGTGATCATGCTGATGATCCCAATTCGGTATGTCCAGATCACCAGAAGGTCGCGGTTCAGGCGCAGGGATAATAGAGACTGGCCGGCGTGACTATCCGGACGCGCAGGGACACCGGTCAGGATGCGCAGATAAAATAACACCAGGATGACCAACATGTAAGGGCCGATCTGCCTCAGCGGCGCCTGCGCCATTCGTTTCCCTCTCACCACGGCGGGAATGCGCATGCCCGTGAGTATGAAACAGTAGAGTACCCAATCAAACTGGCAGGCCAGGATCAACAGCGTCCACAAAGCCAGGTAGTACATATGATGCATCTTGTCCATGCGCGTCTTAAGCGCATGGGCAAACAAAACATAAGAGCCAACCGTACCCAACAGGATCAGCCAGTTGGACACCAACCAGCAGCCAAGGGTTCCGACAACCCACCCGGCGACAAAGGCAAATACCCGTTTCTCTGCAGCGGAGTATGAAGGCCACTGAGAAAGCGCTTCCTCGCGTTCATTCATGATCCGGCAACCGTCCGCAGTGCATTCGTCATCATATGGCAAGCGCCGGTTTTCATGCCGGCGCTGAGGGAACGAACCGGCAATTTGATTCAGGCGGCACGAGGATGCACATGAACCGTGACCTCAAGCGGATGAATTACTTGAATTCTACAGCAGCACCAACGACGCGGCAATCGCAACACTCACGGCGCCGCGTGCGCTCCGCGCATGCGGGCGTTACAATGGTAACCATGAAACGCCGTTGGGTATCTCTGCTGTGCATCGCGCTGCTGGGCTCTGCAGCATCCGCTCAGATAACCGTGTCGCGCGTCACGCTCGCGCCGGGAGTCACCGTGCAGCGCGTGACCGGTTCGTTATACGCCGCGCCTCAATCGCTGCACTATCTGTATGTCGATCCGCGGCTGGGCGCGCGGATCGAAGCCCGCCTGGGCAAGGACGTCGTGTATCAGCCCGACGCCACACAGGGCCGCGAAGCGGTTAACGCCTTCAGCGCGCG
The DNA here is from genome assembly GCA_964535125.1 of uncultured bacterium. GTDB lineage: Bacteria > Armatimonadota > HRBIN16 > HRBIN16 > HRBIN16 > CAZHSN01. The sequence continues at coordinate 17,244 of CAZHSN010000010.1, read as the reverse complement.
AACAGGCGCTGTGGCCGCAATTAACGCCGACTTCTTCCCGTGGACAGGCGACCCCCTGAGCCTGATGATACGGAACGGTGAACTGCTCAGTGAACCGATGCAATACCGGGCTTCCTTCGGTATCGGACCGTCAGGCGAATGGCTGTTTGGCTCGCCTTCTTGGGCCAGTTCGATCCGATGGGGCGCTACGGGAACCCGGCTTTCGGGCATCAATCGGTATCCGGGCACGGGCGAGTTGGTGCTGATGACCGCCGCTGCCGGTGTCATTCAGCCAAAACAAGCCTGTCTGGCCATACCCTTGCGTGGCGCGTCCCGCCTGCTTCCGGGACAGCCGCTCAGCTTCACCGCCGGTGCGCCCTATGCCAACCCGCCATACACCGTGCCTGAAGACGGCATGCTGCTGCTGGCGTCCGGCGAGGGACGCGAATCAGTGGCCTCTCTGGCGGAAGGCGCTCAAGTAACCATTCAGATTGACCTGATCGCCGATACCGACGCCGCGGCCCTGACCCCGGATGGCCGGCGATTAAGTCCATCCGAGGCGGTCGCTTTGTGGTCGCGTGCGGTGGAGGCGATCAGTGGGGGGCCGAAGCTGATCTCCGACGGACAGGTGGTGATCGGCAATCCGCCTCCAATCGGGTACGGACTGGACCTCACCGGAAAGCGCCACCCACGCACCGCAATCGGGGTAACCGCGGATGGCCGCTGCCTGCTGGCCGTAACCGATGGCCGTCAACCGTTGGCCAATGGGCTGTCGTTGCCGGAACTGGCGCAACTGATGAGACAGGCCGGGGCGGTGGAGGCGATCAACCTGGACGGCGGCGGATCGTCCATGATGGCCACCATAACCGGTTTTGTGTTGAACCAGCAGAGCGATGCGTCACCGCGCCCGGTCGCGAACCTGGTGGCGGTATACCATCCGTCCGCTCCGACTATCGAGCCGTTGATTGACGACGCCGTGATCCATCCGTTTGGCGCGGCGCTTCCCCCGAATGCGCTCAGGCAATATGTGGTGGCCAGTGAGCGGTGTTCCGAACCGCCGGACGAAGCGCCGGTCATGTGGTCGAGCAATCTGACCGCTGTGACCGCCACGCTGGAGGGTCTGGTTTCGACACGGCGGGTCGGTACTGGGCAGATCCGCGCCGATGTCGGCGGGGTGATCTGCCAGACATCCGCAGAGGTACGCACGGATGTGGGAAGCCGGCTGCAATTGGATAAGCGTCCCACGCCGGCCGATCCCAGCCTGACACTGCGCCTGGTGGACGCCGCAGGGAAACCCCGCGGCGGTGTACCGGTGATCATGGCGGGAGTCGGTGCGGCGCCGGCCAGCGACGTCCAGCGGTCCGCTGCCGATGGAGCGGTCAGCTTCCGCGTCAGTGTACCATCCGGCTCGGTGGTCACATTCGCAGCCGAGTCTGCCATTTTGACTTTGCGGTACTGATCTGTTACAGACAGGAGCGTATCTATGCGTGTGGCGCTGATAGGACTGGGACTGATGGGGCAGGCCATGGGCCGCAAGCTGCTGGAGGCCGGTCATGAACTGACAGTGTGGAACCGGACCGCCGCACGTTGCGCTGAACTGGCCAGCATGGGCGCACGCGTAGCCACCACCCCTGCCGATGCTGCCAGGAACGCCGAGGCAGTCCTGTCGATCGTGTTGGATCCGGCAGCGGTATGCGAGATATCCTTGGGGGAATGCGGCGTGTTGTCAGCGTTGCCATCCGATGCCGTCCATGCCGAGATGAGCACTATCGACCCCTCCACTGCCGGCTCGCTTGCGGATCGGTACGCCGGCGCCGGACGGCTGTTCTGCCATGCGCCGGTTATCGGCAGTACACCGCAGATCGCCGCCGGCGCGTTGATCACCTTCGCGGGCGGACCCGAGACGGCCCTATCACGCGCAACCCCCGCATGGAACGCGTTCTGCACCCGCGTCTGGCCGCTTCCAGCGGCCTCCCAGGCTGCCACGTGCAAACTGGCGATGAACCTGATGCTGGCCCATATGATGGCCGGCCTGGGGCAGGCGATGCTGTTCGCACAGGCGGGCGGGATCAATCCCGGAACCTGGCTGGATATCCTCGGATCCACCGCCATGGCCGCCCCCTTGTGGGAGTGGAAGGGGCGTAAGTTCCTGTCACGGGATATGTCCGCCCAGTTCTTCGTGCAGCACATGCTCAAGGACCACGATCTGGCGTTGCAGACCGCCCGTCAGACCGGCGCGCCGCTGCCCCTGGCGGCGCTGGTGCGCGAGTTGCTGGTGACCGCGACAGCGCACGGATGGGGAGAAGAAGACTACACATCGCTCATCCGCAGTCTGGAACTGCTGGCAGGAAAGGAACTGCACGCATGAGAGTGGCCATCCTGGGATGCGGTCTCATGGGCGCCGCCATGGCGCGGGCGATGTCAGCAAAAGGCGTGCGTCCGGTCATCTGGAACCGCACTGAGTCCACTGCACGCGCACTGGCAGCGGAACTGAATGCGGATCAGGCCGTGTCGCCAGCCGACGCCGCGCGCCAATCCGACGTGATTCTGCAGTGCGTCACGGATCCGCAAGCAGCCGAGGCCGTGGCGCTGGGACACGACGGCGCAGTACACGGCTTACGCACCGGCAGCGCATTCGCCGAGATGTCCACGATCACGCCTGCCTGTGCCCGGCGCATCGTCGATACCATGACTGAGGCCGGTGTCCTGGCATGTCACGCACCGGTGATCGGCAACGCCAAGAACATTGCTGCGGGTACACTGCGCGTGTTCACAGGAGGAGACAGCCAGGCCATAGATATGGTTGAACCTGTATGGCGGCTGTTCTGCGATACCGTCTGGCGCTTCGATACACCGGAACAGGCGGCGGTGGTCAAACTGTCTGTGAACATGATGATCCCCCATCTGCTGTTGGGAATGGCCCAGTCGATGCGCTTCGCCGCAGCGGGGGGCTTGTCAGGAAGCCAATGGCTGGAGATCCTGCAGTCCACCGCCATGGCGTGTCCGATGTGGACCAACAAAGGCCCCAAATTGTTAGCCGGCGACTTCACGCCGAACTTCACCGTGGCTAACATGGCCAAAGACTTGGACTTGATGCTGCAGACAGGCCGGGACAGGGCTGTTCCGCTGCCGTTCACGGCGTTAATCGCCCAGTTATTCCAATCAGCGCTGAACGACGGCCTGAGTGATGCGGACTATTCCGCGGTCGCCTGTGTACTGGATCACTCGTACCAACCCATTGACATGAAGGAGAATACCGATGGCTGAACGCATCGAATTCGTACGCAACTACACCGATCTGAGTACCGATCATGGATTTCAATTTGAGTTCACCTGTGATCGATGCGGCAGCGGATATCGCACCGAGTTCCAGGACTCAGGCTTGGGACGGGTCAGTCAGGGACTGAACATGCTGGGCGGCATGCTGGGCGGCGTGCTGGGGCGGGCGGCCGAGATCAGCGACAAAGTAAAGGACGCGGCTTGGAAGAAGGCGGCGGACGACGCGTTTCGCAAGGCCGTAACGGAGATCCGTCCGTCATTTGCTCAGTGTCCGCATTGCATGCAATGGGTCTGCCGCCAGACCTGTTGGAATACCGGCAAGGGACTGTGCAAGGAGTGCGCACCGGACACCGTGGTGGAGATGGCCGCGGCGCAGGCCAGCCGGACCCGCGAGGAGGTCTGGGCGCACGCACAGATGGCCGAAGAGGACATGCAGATCAAGACAAAGGACTGGCGTGAGGGCGTGCGCGCGCTCTGTCCGGAATGCGAGAAGCCGTTAAAGCCAGGCGCCAAGTTCTGTCCGGAATGCGGTGCGGCCGTGAAGCCCGCAAAAACCGCTTGCCCTGGTTGCGACGCATCGGTGGCGGAAGGTGTGAAGTTTTGCCCGGAGTGCGGCCAGCGGATGGCGCAACCGACCCACTGCGGAGCCTGCGGCGCGGAACTGACGCCCGGCGTCAAGTTCTGCGGGGAGTGCGGGCAAAAAGTCTAGCCACCAAGCGGGGGCCTCCCGGACTGTTCCGAGAGGCCCCCCGCAGTAAGTGCGCAGCCGATACCGGCTCAGGTACCCATCTGCCACTCATTCAGGTATTTGACCTGCTCATCCGTCAACGTGTCGATACCGATGCCCATGGTCTGCAGTTTCAACGCAGAGATCTGCTTATCGATCGCCTCGGGGACCGGGTAGACGCGCTTCTCCAACTGACCTGCATGCGTGAAGATATACTCCGCACCCAGTGCCTGGTTGGCGAAGCTCATGTCCATCACACTGGCCGGATGCCCTTCTGCGGCGGCCAGGTTGATCAACCGCCCCTCTCCCAGCAGACACAAGCGCCGTCCATCCTCCATGTAGAGTTCCTCCACGAAGGGACGCGGCACACGGCGCGTAGCGGCCATCGCTTCCAACGCCGGGATGTCGATCTCGACGTTGAAGTGACCGGAATTGCAGATGATCGCTCCGTCCTTCATCAAGGCGAAGTGCTCTGCGCGCAGCACATGGATGTTGCCGGTCACCGTGATAAACACATCACCCACCCGGGCGGCCTGCTCCATGGGCGCCACTTCAAAGCCGTCCATGACCGCTTCCAGCGCCGCCAGGGGATCCACTTCGGTCACGATGACCCGTGCGCCCATACCGCGGGCACGCATCGCCAGACCACGCCCGCACCAGCCGTAACCGGCCACCACCAGCACCCGACCGGCGAACAGAATATTGGTGGCGCGCAGCACGCCATCCAGGGTGCTTTGGCCGGTCCCATACCGGTTGTCGAACATGTGCTTGGTGTTCGCGTCATTGACCGCTACAATCGGATATCCCAGCACCCCGTCCTGCGCCATGGCGCGCAGCCGGATCACACCGGTGGTGGTCTCCTCGGTGCCGCCCAGGATGGTCGGAAGCAGCTCATGCCGCTTGCTGTGGATCTCGCTCACCAGGTCGGCGCCGTCGTCCATGGTCACGTTCGGGTTGAGATCCAACGCCGCGTTCAGGTGCCGGTAATAGGTTTCGCCATCCTCCCCCTTGATCGCGAAGGTGGGAATCTCGAAGTGTTTCACCAATGCGGCGGCCACCTCATCCTGAGTGGACAGCGGATTGCTGGCGCACAACGCAACCTCCGCCCCCCCCGCTTTCAATGTGATGGCCAGATTGGCCGTCTCGGTGGTGACATGCAGGCATGCAGCCAAACGGACGCCTTTCAGCGGCTTTTCGGCCTCAAATCGCTGCCGCACTACCGCCAGCACCGGCATATCATGTCCTGCCCACTCAATACGGTCACGCCCGGCGTCGGCCAGTGTGATATCCTTGACGTCGTAGTTCATCGGTTCCCCTTACGCTTTCCGGCCGACGGCGGCCCGCAGGTCATCGACGCGATCGACACGCTCCCAGGGGAACGCCGGATTCCCGAAGTGTCCATTCACCGCGGTATCGACATACTTCACGGATCCATCCAGCAGATGCAGCGCGTTAATGATCGCAAAAGGTCGGAGGTCGAACACCTCACGCACCGCTGCTTCAAGGACGCTCTCATCCACCGTGGCGGTGCCGAAACACTCCAAGCTCAGAGACATCGGTTCGTGCAAACCGATGGCATAGCTGACCTGCAATTCACAGCGCTCGGCGAGGCCAGCCGCCACGATGTTTTTGGCCACGTAGCGCATCATATAGGCGGCCGAACGGTCCACTTTCGAGGGGTCCTTGCCAGAGAACGCCCCTCCGCCGTGACGGGCCATACCGCCGTATGTATCCACGATGATCTTGCGACCAGTCACGCCGGTGTCACCCTGCGGCCCACCGATTTCAAAGTTACCGGTTGGGTTTACTTTGACGTCAATCTCCGAGTACTTCCCGTACTGAGGGTAGTGCTCCATGACCGGTACTATGAACTCCCTCAATGCGATGTCATACATCCGATCTTTCATATCCTTGTGGTGCTGCTGGGAGATCAAAATGGAATCGATCCGCACGGGTTTCCCGTCGATGTACTCCACCGTCACCTGAGACTTGCCGTCAGGCCGCAGTCCCAGTTCGGGCTTTTGCTCCCTCACTTCACGCATCCTTCGCGTCAGTCGATGCGCGATGGTGATGGGCAGCGGCATCAATGACTTCGTCTCATTGCAGGCGTATCCGAACATCATGCCCTGATCGCCCGCACCCTGCTCTTCTTCTTTTTCTCGGTCAACGCCTCGATTGATATCAGGCGATTGAGACTGAATAGCCACCAATACGCCTGTGGTGTTGCCGTCAAAGCCCCAGTCGACATTGGTGTAGCCCGCACGGCAGATTGTCTGCCGCACGACATCGGCCATTTCTACATAGGTGTTGGTGGTTAGCTCGCCCGCAACGACTGCAAGTCCGCGCGTCAATAGCGTTTCGATAGCGACCCGGCTGCGGGGATCGTCTCGCAGGCACGCGTCCAGTATCGCGTCGCTGATCTGATCCGCCAGTTTGTCGGGGTGTCCAAGAGTCACGCTCTCGGAAGTGAAGAAGGTCTGCTTAGGCACGTTTGTGTGCTCCTCCTGTGTGCTGTTACGCTGCTGTACTCGGCACGAACAAATCCGCCGACCGTATGGCCGGTTCGTTCGCCGCGCACACCCGAAGGATATGGGGGATACCTCGGGACCTGCCCGGTATGGGCTGTGCGGCCAAGTGTTTCCGTCCGCACGCTACGTATTATACCCGCGATGCACCGCAGATTGGGTCACGATACGGGATCAGCCAATGCGGATTACCGGTAAATCCCAAGGGAGCCCCGGCAATCCGCTCACCTGCTGGCTGTATTACGAATGCCGTTCGTCGATAGGCTTGTAGTTCAGATCGATCGGTCCGACATACTGAGCGCGCGGGCGGATGATCCGGTTGTTGCCCCATTGCTCCAGGATGTGCGCCGTCCAACCGGTCATCCGGCTCATCGCAAAGATCGGCGTGAACAGATCGCACGGGATTCCCATCAGGTGGTACACCGTGGCCGAGTAGAAGTCCACATTCGGGTAGACCTTGCTGTTGGCGCGCATGGTGCGCTCCACCTCCCGCGAGATGTCCAGCCACAGGGTGTCGTTGTATTTGGCGGAAAGCCTCTCTGCCCACTGCCGCAGTGTCGCCGCCCGGGGATCTTCGGTTTTGTACACACGATGACCAAACCCGGACAGCTTGTCTTTACGTGCTAACCGCTCCAGAACATACGCCTCCGCCTTGGATGGATCGCCGATATCCTGCAGCATTAACGCGACTTCGGCATTGGCGCCTCCATGCAGCGGCCCCTTCAGCGCGCCGATCGCGCTGGTGACCGAGCTGTACATGTCGCTCATCGTGGCGGCTGTTACGCGGGCGGCGAATGTGGACGCATTCAATTCGTGATCAGCATGCAGGATCAACGCCACATCAAACGCCCTGACCAGATCGGGATCCGGCTCGACGCCATGCAGTGTATACAGGAAGTTCCAGGCAATGCTCTTTCCCTGCACGGGTTGAACGGGCTCCATCCCCTTGCGCAACCGGGCATGAGCCGCCACCAGCAACGGCAGGCGCTCAGTCAGCCGCTGGGCTTTGCGCAGACAGGCATCCAGCCGGGTGTTACCGCTGTCCGGATCCCAATGCCCCATGGACGAGACCGCAGTGCGCAGCACCTCCATGGGTGTGGCGGCGCTCGGAAACATCCGCAGGATCATCACCGTTTCGGTAGGAAGCTCCGTGCTGCCGGTGAAACCGTCGAGGAACACCTCGAACTCGCGCTTGTTGGGGAGGTCGCCATACCACAGCAGATAGGCCACCTCTTCAAACGTGCTGTGTTCGGCCAAGTCGGCAACATCGTAGCCGCGATACACCAGACGGCCCTGTATGCCATCTATGAAACAGATCTCCGACGGGCACGCGACGACATCCTCCAAGCCAGCCTTGGCTGTGTGCGCCTGAGGATTCTCGGTTGGGCTGTTGGACATGGCTCACTCCTGATATCTGGATTTGGCTGATCTCGGCCGCCGGCGTTACCGGGTCGCCACTGGCTGCACAGACCGTCCACACTAACGTTGTAGCACACCCGGAGGGCTTCCACCAAGTTATCTTGTGAAATAAAGCACGAAACAGGGCATAATCACACGATGAGTCCCACCCAAGCCGACCCTTACTGCAGTTCCACCACGACGAGATAGTGAATGTCAAGCGGAGGCAATTGAACCTCGACCTGCCCATCACGCCCCTCAGGTACCAGAGTCTGATCACCGGGTTCTATGTGTATCCGGCCGTATGACGGCCCCTGAGGTAGTCGAAGCGTCATCCCATGGATCGGCACGGACTCCTCGCGCAACGGAACCTCCACATCAGGCGCTCCGTGTCCCGCTGTGCTGTTGATCCCGTTGAAGAGATGCATTACCAACCGCTCTCCAGAAGCATCCTTTTGACGGAACAGCGTGGATTGCACGCACATCGGCCCTTTCAACGTAAACGGTGCCGGCTGGGCCGCCGCCCAGCGGATGGCGCTGGACATCATCAACCGTTGGTACGGATAACAATAGCTGTAACACGCGGCATCGAGTCCCACGGCGAAGTACACCACACGCCCGTTACCAAAACGTCCGGCGACCGCTGCTGGAACCGGTTCGCGTCCCAGCGGGAACAACACCATAGCACGCAGCATGGGCGCACGAGCCTGTTCGCTCATCAGTACCCAGGGACCTTTGAAACTACCTTGCACGCCTTTCCCCATCACATGGGGCATCCGCCGATCATTTACCAGCACATCGGTTGCGATGTCGCCCGCAGCCCACCGCAGGTCACCGATGCCAGCCCGGTTGCGCCAGTACGCATCATCTACCACTCTCAGGAAGTTGGCATCCAGATCCACCCGGACGGCAGGATCATTGGGCCTGCCCAAGTAATCCACCCCGAACAGGTCGGCCAATGCGAAGTTCGGTCTCAACTGTCCGAACTCGTTACACAGTGATGTCTCGCATGTCGCCACCAGGCCTCCGCCATTCCGTACATACTCACGGATCACACTCACTTGCCGATCCGATAACGCCGCGCTGTTCGGCAGTACGAGTACCGCGTAACGCTTGAGCCGATCCGGGGTGATGTCCAGGTCGGTGATCAGTGTCATCGGCAGATGCTCCTCGACCCCCACACGGAACACCCCCAGAGCATGCTGAAGAAACCGATCCATCGTCTGGTTCAACGCATAGAACTGACGCGTCTGTTCGCTGACCAGCACGGCGGCCCATGGTTCAGATTGCGTTCCGGCGACCCATCGGGCGCGTTGGTGTATGGCCTGCGCCAAATCACGAAACGCGGTATCACCTGTCGGATCCAAGGTACCCAACGGTGTGTAGCTGCCGTTGGTCATCGCCATCAAGCAGCGTGTCTTCAACTCATGCGCCGGCATGCCGAACGCGCTGTATGGGTTGCCTCTGCTGATGACATACGGATCGCATGCTCCCACCCGGTCACCTGCCACAGCGCGTACATATGCCGCTCCAAACGCCGGTACTACACTCGAGCCAAGGTTCACTTCATCAAGCCACCACTCTTGAACGGGTGCGTCAAACAGCAGGTTCATGCGCGTTAAGTGCACGCGAGGTGTCGTCAGAAAATGACCGTAGCGACCGGCATTGACAGTCCAGGTGTACACAACCGCCTCGGGGTTGATTTCGCGCAGCCGGCGATGCAAGCGACGATACCAGTCTTCCAACCTCTGGTCGGCCCATAGTTGGTACGCGATGTAGTCTTCATTGGCCAGATCAATTGCCTTAGGGAACGGTCTGCCGGTCTCCCGCGTAAACATCTCCTGCTCAACCGGGTTGTAGTTCAACCGTTCATGGTAGTGCCCATCAAATGAGACTCCGTCCAAACCATATGCGGACACAATCTCGGCGATCGCCTCAATCGCCCAGTCACCGTATGGAGTAAACAGACCCAGATGGTTAAAACGTGTGTCAGCCGTGTCCGTCCAGTCGTGATCTGCAGGCGCAGCAGGGCTGTCTGGAGTGGTCATCACGCGGTATTGCTGATGTTCGCGCGCGTAGCCGGCCGGCGCGAAGGGATAGATACCCGCGACCACGCGCATCCCCCGCTGCTTCATCAGCCGGCAGCCAGACAGCAACCGCGGGTCCCGGCGGGACGGATCCTTTAGTAGACCGGTCGGCCAGGGTAACGGTCCGGCGCCGGTGTGTATCGCTTTCACCCCCAGATCGGCCAGTGCGTTGATAGATGTCACGGCCGCGGCATCGGACAGATCGGATGGTGTGTAGAACACCTTGAGAACAGCCTCCGAAACCCAAGGAGCCGGCTCCACCGGTTCAAACAGATGATCCTGAGTGTACCAGGCAAGATCTTCGTACCGTAAAGCGCCTTGAACACCGCATGTAGCCAGACCAGCAAACAACACACACAGACTGCTGACCAACCCGCGTATCATACATCCCTCCTCCACGCTGATACACCGGCATGCACCCCGGTGCTCATCTGGACAGACAGCCTAACCGAAGTGCAGGTTACGTCGGTCACCGTCAGGACACATCTTCTCGGCCTGCGCCGTCAGTTGACGCACCATCTCGCCAAAGACCACCACATGCAGCGGGTATACGGCCCACCAGTACAGATAGCCGGCCACCCCTCGGGGATCGAAGAACGCTGTCTGGCGCAGCAATGCGCCCCCGGGGCGTTCAAACACCTCCCATTGCAGCCAGGCGACGCCCGGCATCCGCATCTCGGCACGTAAACGCAGCAGCCTCGGACGCTCCACGGTCTCCACCCGCCAGAAATCCAGTGCGTCCCCGGGTAACAACCGATCCGGATCGCGGCGTCCGCGGCGCAGCCCCCGCCCTCCAACCAGCACATCCATGGCGCCGCGCAGCGCCCACAGCCCATGCATGGGCCACTTACGGTCTCCGCCGATCGCCTCTACGGTGGCGAACACCTGTTCGGGCGAAGCGGTGGTCATGTGTTCGCGCTGCTCCTGGTACATGCCTTCGCGAAACCGAAGTGAAACCACCGGCGATGTCACCGGCGCGGAGGACAGCGCGCTGGTCCAAAACGTGGCCACCTCATTGCGCTGCCGTCGGTTGAGCGCCAGCGACACGGCCGTGCGGTAGTCCATCGGGCGGATGCCGGGAAACAGCCGCCGAGCGAGATCACCGCGTTGCACGGTCTCATACGCCAGACCCAGCACCAGCGGACGCGCCACGCTGGCCGGAACCGGCGTCACCAGGTGCATCCAGTACGAGGACAACATCGGCGTCAGCACCGGAACCGGGATCATGATACGGGTCAAGCCACGCACCTCATTGTAGATACGCAGCATGTCGCTGTAGGTCAGGACATCACGCCCGCCAATCTCGATCACCTCGCCGCGCGAGGCGGTATTGCGCACGGCCGCGTTCAGATACGACAGCACATCGCGTACCGATATGGGTTGCGTGCGGTGGCGGGTCCACTTCGGCAGCAGCATCAGCGGGAGCCGCTCACACAGCGCCCGAACCATCTCAAACGACAGGCTGCCTGAGCCGATGATGGCGGCAGCGCGAAACTCGGTGACCGGCACGCCGTCCATCCGCAACAGCCGGCCGCACTCATGACGGCTGCGCAAATGAGGCGACAATGTGGTCGCGTCATCGCCCAGACCGCCCAGGTAGATAATGTGCCGCACGCCCCGCCGTCGAGCTACCATACCAAACAACCGGGCGGTGTACCGGTCATGCTCTTCAAAATCCGCCCCGCTGGACATGCTGTGGATCAGATAGAAGGCTGTGTGAACGCCGCGCAACGCCCGGTCCAGAGCCAACTCGTCCAGTGCGTTGCCTTGCACCGGTTGGATGCGGTCTGACCAGTTGCGTCCCAGGAGCATGGCCGGATCGCGTGCAAAACAACGCACCCGGTAACCTTCCTCTACCAGACCCGGCGTCAGACGGCCGCCGATGTAACCCGTCGCACCGGTAACCAGCACATCCAGTGACATGCACTCACCTGCCGACTCGAGCCAACCGTACCGCGTGAATCAGGTCAAAGCCCAACAACCAGACGCCCTGCACGAACACTCCGGCTCCTGCGCCTCGAGTCATCGGGACTACCGTCCAGAGAACCATGCCGGCGCCTGCACACACATACAGCACATCCAACCCGCAGTTGATCCACAGGATACGCGCCGCGGCGCGGGCCTCATCCCGCATCGGACGCGGAGCGGCCTGACGAGACCGAACGGCGCGCGACGCGCCGACAGCGACCAAGGCGTTGATGACACCCCAGGCCAGCATCATGCCGCCGAACCCGCGAAGCGCCGGGCCAGGCGCCAGCAACGCCAGCCCTGAGGCGATGCTTACCACGGCCCAACGCAACAGAACGCGCATCATGCGCAGTTGATACTGCAGTACATGCTGGGCATCCTTCATGCGCGGTTCTCCTTATCGCCCGGGTCAGGTCAGACGCAGCCCCTCCGCACATTCGACTACCATGCGAAAGACCGGCCGTTCATCCGGTGTGCGGTTCGGCTGATGCAGCGCCAGGTAGAGAGCCCCATCCAGAGCGCGAAACAGCATACCGTGACCGGCATCATCATCGGCCAAAGCAGACGGCATATGTCGCCATGGCCCCAGCACCCTGTTCTCCGAGATGGCCACACCCTGAGCATACCTTCCGGAAACGAAACTGGACCACAGCATTGCCAGTCGACCGTCAGACAAGCGCCACAGGAACGGACCATCCGTCACCCAGCAGTTGGGATGACCGGGAAGCGGATCGGCCCAACCGGACTGCGAGGCGGTGAACAACCGCACCGGATCACCGGCAGGCGCGCTGAGCGTGTGATCCAGCGGCATCGCGCAGATGGCGCCGTCTCCAATCTGAACCCATTCATGGCAAAACACCATCCAGCATCGCCCGGCGTCGTCTTGAAACAGGGTGCCATCCAGACACTCCCAGTCTGTCGGAGTCAACGGTCCCTCGCTGATCGGCTGGTAAGGTCCGTCAGGACGGTCTGCGCGCAGCAGTTGCGTGCCCCGGCGCCGGTCCGGCGACTTAAACGTGACCGCCAGGTACCAGCAGTCACCGATGTGATGCATCTCGGGCGCCCAGTACTCCTGTTGCGACCAGAAATCCGGACCAGGGGCAAACAGCCTCACCGGGCCTTGCCATTCCCGAAGGTCGAGGCTCCAGTACGCTTCCAGGGCATCCGGTCGGCTGTTCCAGCAGGTCGCGCCCAGTGTGCCCACCATCCAGTACCGCCCTTCAATGCGGTCAACCCAGATAAATGGATCCCGAAAATTGATCGTGTCAGTACGCACGTTCGCCTCCTTATTTGTTACAGTCGTTCATACTCGAGCAGCAGAGACCCTGGCGCCGTGTCGATACGGGCCACGTACGCCTGCAGTTGACGTCCGGTCAGCGTACGAGCCGGCAGCCGACGGTACTCATGGAATACCGTCACGCGGTACGATGCTTTCAAATCGATGGCGCGCGGCCGCAGCGCCAACGATGTATACGGTGAGGCAGGTCGGCGAAACACATAGATCGCCCCGGCGTGCGTTTCGGGCAGATGGTACTGCCAGGCGCACCAGGCGTCCGGTGCATGCCCGGGGTGATGCAACGGGTAGAAATCACCCAGGACATACCTGCGCATGCGCTGACACTCCGCGATACCCTGCTTTAGCTCAGCCCGGTTAAAGTCAGGAGCCCGGGTGTCATCCAGATAAGCCAGACCGCCGTTGAACCCGCTGCGTATGTAATATGCTGATGTTCCCATTGTCGCATGGGTCGAGAACGGAACATACCGGTTCAGAGACAGCGTGATGATCTGGTTCTGCACCGCAGTCATATCACGCTCCCGCCAGCCCGTGGTCCACACCGCACCATCGGTACGCCAGAGCGGAATCGTGCGCGCCAGGCTTTCCACATCCAGGCGGGTGCCTCCGCCGCAGCAGTTGTCGATCAGCAGCCCGGGGTTGCGTTTGATCAACTGATCCCAGAAGTCATACAGACCTTCCACACATCGAACTTCATGGATGCCCACCCGATCAGGACCTTCATCGCCAGATCGGACATGCCCCAGATCCATCCCCGAGTCGACCCGCAAGATGTCTATCCCCAGCGCTTTGATGACCGTGTCGAAGTATTCGATCGCCGCCTGCCGAGCTGCCGCCAACCCCATGTTGTAGGAACCTGAAGCGCCTCCATCTGTAGAAAGCAGGTACTCGGGATGCTCACGTGTCAACGTCGTTCCAGGCATGGCGGACTCCGGAGCGAACCACATCAGAAACTTCGGAATGCCCAGTGACTTGGCATAGTCCGCCAACGCCTTGGGACCTTTAGGAAAACGCACAGGATCCCACAGATTCTCCAGCGGCATCGTCCAGTTGCCGATACCTGCTGGAAAGCCGCCCTTCAAATACCAAGCATCCAGCCAGTAACACTCGAAGCCCAACCCGCGTGCGGAGTCGAGCCATCCGCGCTCGATCGCCTCCGTGGTGTTGTTCGTCTCGGTCGCAGACGATGTCATATGCGCGATCGGCGGCAGATGCGGGACGCCTGAACGCGTGTCCCGCGGAGTCACGTGCCCGATCATCGCCCGCCGGAACTGATTGTGACCAATGGATGCCTCATCGCCGTTCCAGAGCGTCATCAGCACGCGTGGCGTGCGTACCGACTCACCCGGCCGCAACCGCACAGACAGATCGGCCTGTCCCGCCTGCACGCGGATGCGTCCGTCTTCCAGCCCTTCCACTGCGGCTGTCCACTTACCGGTCCATCCCAACCCGAACACCGCGCCGCCGTTCTGCCATTCCACATCAAAAAACGGACTCACATCAAAGGAGGACCGCAATGCGGTCTGCCCGAAGATCAGCTTCTTGCCTGGTCTGATGGGATCAGCGACCGGTTGAAAGTCATCCCAGGTGAACGCCACACACCCGGTACTGCCGTGCATCCGGTTCAGCACGGGCAACGCGGTGTCATCGCGGCCTGAAGCGGCTGTGTCGGAGAACATCAACCCGGTGATGGCGCCATCACTGGGCGTGCTGCGCCGCACGGGCCGCATCAACATGTCCAGTCCTTTGAGCTGACTGATCAACGGACTGCCGTGCTGGCCTCGGTTCGTAACAGTCGCCATCCAGTCGACAGCAGGAGCGTCCGTGTAAAGCATCGCCTCCCATCGAACTTCCAGGGCAGCCGCTGTGTCCGAAAGCACTTGGGTATACCGGACGGCTCGATCCGAAAGCGTCCGCCGCTCCGCGCGGCGCTGCCATGCGGTGAAATCAACCGGTTGCCCATCCAGAGCCATCGAGACGGGGAGACGCGCATCCCATGCAGACACACGGGCCAAATCATCCAGCCAAGCCGTAGCGCCATCTGCATAGGTGATCTGTGCATCACACCAGTCGGCCTGATCACAGTTCACCGTGTCGCCGCCGTCATCCACCTCCAGCGTGAATTCCGTGACACCCCCCAAGTCAACTCGACAGGGATACACGCGTCCGTCGGCGGTAATGACACCGGTGCTGAACAGTGTGCGCCCGCCGGCCTTAACATACATGCGCACAGATCCATCGGTACCGTCGGCATTGCGGTCCAGCCCGATATCGGCGGAGAACGCCACCACAGGTTGCGTAGTGGTCACCCGCAGCACAGAAGGTGAGTTCACGCCGATCCCGCGCGCGTACACACGGCCCCCCAGGCGCAGGGACCGTCCGACCGCGGTCAGGCCGATTTTTGTGGTGCCGGGCTGGAACTCACGTTCGATGACCAACCGGTCATAGGATGATGGCTCGCGCATACCCATCGTCACTTGCAGCCACTCTTCCAGCGCGGAACGGGAGTCTGACCGGTTGGCCACCACCTCATGGCACAGTCCTGAGCAGCTGACGCACACCAATAGCGCCGTCACCACCACCCAGCAGTTCATCTGTGTTCGCCTCCATACGTTCGAGTGTGGTGTGGTTCACCGGCCGTACGGCAAAATCCTGCTGAGCCGCCGCTTGACTCCTGTACCTGCCGATGATATGGTCAATCTATCAGTACAGCGAGGTGTATCGTATGGGCGCTGCTTGGACCGTTATCCCCGCCGATAGAGAGAGACTGCGTGCGTTGGCATCCCGTATCGCGGAGATAGCGCACTCCGAACAAAACGCCGTCAAACGCCGTCGATGGACAGCACACAACGACCTGCAGGGTGACGGCGCGCCGATGATCCTGGCCGAAACATGCGGGCTGTACCAGGCCGGCGAGTGGACGCTCGAGCCGGAGCTTCAGTGCACACAGGACTGGGCTCGGGGAGTGGAACGGCAGATGCGGATGCAGCTGCAGCTGGTCGAAGATATCGGCGATGATACCGTACTGGAACCACGCTTCACGGTGGCCTGGCATGCGTCGGCATCGGGATATGGCGTCCAGACGACGGTACATCGCGCAGAAGACGCAGATGGAATGGGCGCATACCGCTGGGATCCGCCCCTGAAGCGGTTTCCCGACGACCTGGACCTGCTGACACCGCGCACCTTCACACATGACGCCGCCACCACATACGCCTGGCGCGACCACCTTGCGGATGTTCTGGATGGGCTGCTGACGGTTGAGATACGCGGCAGTGCGCTGCACTGGTGGAGCCTGGGACTGACCGGCACGGCAGTGAACCTGGTGGGCCTGGACACGCTGATGCTGCTGATGATCGATGATCCAGACAGCTTGCATCGCTTGATGCAGTTTTTGCACGACGACGCGCTGGCGGTGGCCCATTACCTGGAACAACATGGGCTGCTGTCGCTGAACAATGAAAACGATTATGTGGGATCAGGCAGCTGCGGATATACCACTTCACTTCCTGCACACGACTTCACGGGCAAAGTTCGTCTGAAGGATCTCTGGGTGTTAAGCGAAAGCCAGGAGACGGTGGGCGTCGGCCCGGATATGTTTGAGGAGTTCATCTTTCCATACCAGCGTTCGCTGTGCGAGCGCTTTGGGCTCACCTATTATGGATGTTGCGAACCGGTTCACAGCCGTTGGCATGTGCTGGAAAAGCTGCCCAATCTGCGCAAGGTGTCGGTGTCGCCCTGGTGCGACGAGCATCGGATGGCGGAAGCGATGGGACGCCGCTATGTTTTCTGCCGCAAGCCAAACCCGACGCTGATCAGCACGCCTCACTGGGACGAAGACGCCATCCGCACTGACGTGCGACACACGCTGCAGGCGACCCGAGCGTGTCACCTGGAAATTGTCATGAAGGATGTACACACCCTGTCACATGAGCCATGGCGGCTGGCTCGATGGGTGTCGCTCGCGCGAGACGAGATCGCACGCCG
>CAZHSN010000009.1:33844-39804 GCA_964535125.1 uncultured bacterium | reverse complement strand
CTCCACAACACATCACAGATCTATACACAACACCACGGCCTATACACCCATCCGCTCACTGTTCGGCGGGCCATCGGTGATATCACCGCCGGTGTATTAACGATCCATCGGGATATGAAGGACGTGGTGCTGACGCCGCCCGACTCACCTGAATCCGGCCCCATTCTGGAGAACATGGATCAGCACAAGGCCATTGTGTTCAACCAGATCGATGTACTGTACGACCGGTACCTGGGACCCCGATCGGACATCGACACGTTCCGGAAGACGTTCATCCGCTGGAACACCGTCCGCGACGAGACATTGCGCATCTGGCGTTCCGGCGACAGTCAGACCGCGATCAGACGCACCCAGCGCCAAGGAGAGGGCGGAACCGTTGTGGTACAGATGCTGGACGCGATGCATACGATCAGTCAGTTTTCACAGCGACGTGCAGACAGATTCTACGAAGACGCGAGCCGGTTGTACCGGACGCTGCAGTTGCAACTCGGGCTGGTTGGCGCGTTGACATTGATAGCGGCTATCTGGTTGTTCTCCATCATCATGCGCGCGGTTAGCACCCCATTACAGGCACTGACTGACACCACCAACCGCGTCGCTTCCGGTGAGTTGCACGCACGATGCGAATATCACGGTGCGAATGAGTTCGGCGCCTTATCGACCGCGTTCAACCGGATGGCGGATGCGATTGAGCATCAATGGACGATATCGGATCTTCAGAACACGCTAGCCTAGACGCTGCTGCGGGATGAAGAGATCCATGCATTCAGCCGAGAGATGCTGGCGTCGCTGATGCGGTTGACGGACGCGGAAGCGGGCGCGTGTTACCTGGTGGATGAGTCACGCCAATATCTGGAACCGATTGAGTGCATCGGACTACCGCGCTCGCATCGCGAGTCGTTCTCACTGTCTGAGTATGAGGGCCTGTTTGGGCTCTCGCTGGCTACCTTAGCGCCGCAGCGTGTCCAGAGGATCCCGGAAGATACGCGAATGGTGCTGCACTCCGCTTACGGAGCCTGGTTGCCCAAAGAGGTGTTGATCATTCCGATCGTTTCGAGCGGGCGGCTCGAGGCCGTCATCTCACTGGCTTCGCTGCGTGCATTCTCAGACAAGGCATGGGATATGCTCCGGCAGTCCACCAACTTGCTCACCGCACGCGTCAACGGTGTACTGGCGCATCGCCGCATTCACCTGTTCGCCCAGCAGTTGGAACACCAAAACAGGGAATTGGAGACGCAGCAACGACTGGTGGTGAACCAGTCGCGGGAATTGAGCGAACAGAACCGCGAGTTGGAGATGCAGGCGCGTCAGTTGGAAGAGGCCAATCGGCTGAAAAGCGCGTTTCTATCAAACATGAGCCACGAATTGCGCACACCGCTGAACTCAGTCATCGCGTTGTCGGGTGTGCTTAGCCGGCGGTTGCAGGGGAAGATCGGCGCCGATGAGTTTGAGTACTTGGAGGTCATTGAACGTAACGGTAAAAACCTGCTGGCTTTGATCAATGACATACTGGACCTGTCGCGAATTGAGAGCGGACGTGAAGAGATCACGCGGACCGTGTTTGCGCTGTCTGACATGTTGTCTGAGATAGTCCAGAGCGTACAGCCCATGGCCGATGAGAAAGGCATCACCGTTCAATACGTCATCGATCCGGAGTTGCCATCGCTGAACACGGATCACGCGAAGGTGCGGCAGATTCTGTTGAACCTCGCAGCCAACGCGGTGAAGTTCACAGAGCGAGGCGGTGTCACACTCCATGCACAGCGTGACGGACAGACCGTACAGATTCAAGTACAAGACACCGGTATCGGTATCGCGGCTGACCAGCAGGAACGAATATTCGATGAGTTCCGTCAAGCCGATGACGGGGCGTCACGCCGCTACGGCGGCACTGGCCTCGGCCTGTCCATCGCCCGGCGGTATGCCCGGTTGCTGGGGGGCGATGTCAGCGTGTGCAGCGAGCCTGGGATTGGATCCACCTTTACTCTGTCCTTGCCACTGAGCGCAACAGACGACAGCGCCGAACACATCAATAAAGTTCCAACCACCTCTGCCGATGCGCCAGTCCCACAGAGGCAGCCCGAAACACCGCTCCGGTTGTTAATCGTAGAGGACAACCAAGCCGCGGTGGTTCAACTAACCGACATTCTGGCATCGGAAGGGTACCAGATTACCGCATGCAGCAACGGCCGCGAGGCGCTGGATACCGTGAAGCAGGCGGCCCCTCACGGGATCATACTGGACCTGATGATGCCGGAGATCGACGGATTCGCCGTGCTGGAAGCGCTGAAGTCAGATCCGGTTACACGGCATATTCCGGTGCTGATCCTCACCGCCCGGCAGGTCAGTCGCGAAGAACTGGACCGGCTCACGGCCAACCACGTGTTCCAACTGGTCCAGAAGGGAGACATCGATCGGGCGGGGCTCATCCGGTCGGTGCGTGTCATGACACAGGGAGAAGGGGACGACATACCACACACACCATCGAACCATAAAGCCAAGATATTGATAGTCGAGGACAACCCCGACAACATGCAAACCGCTCGCGCACTGTTGAGTGACGAGTATGTCATCTATGAGGCCACAGACGGTCAGACCTGCCTGGAGATCGCATCCCGCGAACGCCCTGATGTCATTCTGATGGACATCGCTATGCCCGTGATGGACGGTGTGACCGCGCTCCTGCGTTTACGTGGGAATCCCCAACTGCGTACGGTTCCCGTGATCGCCGTCACAGCCAGCGCCATGCTCGCCGAGCGTGACGCCATCATGGCGCAGGGTTTCTTTGACTTCGTGGCGAAACCCATCGATGAGGCGCACCTGTTGAGCGCTATCCGAAAGGCGCTTCAGGAAAGCAGAGATTGATGTCACGTACGTTAACCATACTGGCAGTCGATGACACGCCTGATAACCTGATCACGCTGAAGGCTGTTGTCATGGACGTGTTACCGGAATACCGACTCATTACCTGCAGTAGTGGTCCTGAGGCGATCCGGCAGGCGCACCTGGAAGATCCCGACGTAATCCTGCTTGATATTGTCATGCCGGGTATGGACGGGTTCCAAGTATGCCAGACATTAAAGTCGGACGCACAACTGCAGCAGATCCCTGTGGTATTCCTGACTGCCGCTCGTACAGACCGCCCCAGCCGTATTCGAGCGCTGGAAGCCGGAGCGGAGGCATTTCTGACCAAGCCGCTGGATGATCAGGAGTTGGTCGCTACGGTCCGGACGATGACCAGACTGCGTGAGGCCGCCCGCAGGCAAGCCCATGAACGCGACAGACTGGCGGAGTTGGTTGTTGATCGGACGCAAGCGCTGGAGCGGAGCACCATTGCCCAAAGGCACAGCGAGGCAGAACGCCATCTATTAGCCTCGGCCATTGAGCAAGCCACCGAGGTGGTGTTGATCCTGTCCGCGGAAGGGCTTATACACTACGCTAATCCGGCCATATCGGCCTACACCGGCGTCGAACCCTCTGCCTTGCGGAGGCAGCCGGTGTATGAGATAGACAGGACAGGAGCGGAGATCTGGCGCCGCACACAACGGCAACCCAACTGGCGCGGACGTGTGGACGGTGAGCGCCCCACCGGTGAGCCGTTTGAGATGGAGATGAGCATGTCACCCATCCGGGATGATGCAGGCGTGATCAGGCACTATGTACTGCTGGCCTATGATGTGACCGAGTGGAGCAAGATGGAACACCTGCTGCACGAGCAACTGGACGAACTGCAACGATGGCATGACCTGATGCTCGACCGGGAGGACCGGGTGATCGAGTTAAAAGATGAGGTGAACGCCCTGTGCGCCTGTCTGCGGCTGCCGTTGCGGTACACCCGGCACTTGGATCCAGCCTCATTGACGGATGATCCGGAGGATGTCTGTTGAACACTCCGTATGTGCTGGTGGTTGGAAACGCGACGGAAGACGCCGATCTCGTAGCGCACATCACGTTGGCGGCCGAGTCGTGCGGGGAGCAGGTGCAGTGCCTCTCAGATATATCCGACCACGTATTGCCCGCGTTGCATCGAGCGCCTCACATGATCGTGCTGCTGCCATCGACACACACCATACCGGCTTGGCGCCGACTTAAGGCGGCCGACTCGACTCCGTGTGTATGGGTAACCGGGTCGGAGACGCCGCAACGGCTTCCGCCTGGTTGGCCGGATACGACGGTACTGATCCGTAGACAGGACCGCCAGACGCTGCGCACATGCATTCGCACCTTATTATCGATGACACAGCGCCAGGAGTCCTTGCATCAGGAGAAGGTCGCGCTTGAGAGTCGTTTGGACGGACTACTCAGCCAGATCGGCGAACAGGAACGTATTGAGCAGGAACTGAGGGGGTCGTTGACGCGGGCTCAGCGCGCGCGACGGGCGCTGCTAAGCGTCATCGAGGATCACAAGCGCGTCGCTGATCGTCTGTCCAGAGATGAAGCACGCCTTCGTACGGTGCTGACAGTATTGCAGTCCGATGTATCGTCTGAAGAGGAGTTACTGCAGAAGGCGTTGGCCGAGACGGTGCGGCTCACGGAGAGCCAGTTCGGGTGTATCGGCCTCATGGATCTTGAGCAGGGCGGCATCGGGCAGATCATCCGGGTGGACTCGCCATCCACGCCGCCGGTTACCGTCGTTACAGGACAATCCGCCGTCACCATGGTTCATGAAGCGCTTCGCCAAGGACACGCGGTACTGGTGAATGATGCCGAATCACAGTCTCATGCGTGCACGGACAATGCACAGATCACGCGCTACATTGCAGCACCCGTGTCAAGCCACGGTCAGGTAGCCGCTGTGGCATGCATCGCCAATCGGGCTGAAGCCTATGATGACACCGATGTGTTGCTGCTGACGTTGATGCTTGATACTGTATGGAGACTGGTCGAGACGAGGCGGCACGAAGCCGCCCTGCGTCGCAGTGAATCGATGTACCGCGCCATCACAGAGAACGCGTTTGATCTGATCGCACTGCTGGATCAAGAAGGGCACATCGTTTATGCTAACGCATCGTTCAATGACATCCTGGGCTACCAGGTGTCACAGGTGCATGGCGTCAACGCACTGGATTATGTCCATCATGCCGATCAACCTGACGTCATGAGGTGGTTCGAAGACCTGGTGCATCATGTGGTACAGTCTGCGCAATTTCGGGTCCGTATTTGGGACGCATCTCAGCAGATCCACTGGCTGGATTGCCGCGCGGCATTGATCGATGCAGATATCGGAACGGCCGTTCCGCTCATGGTGATGGCGCGTGACGTCACGTCGCACATGCACGCCGAAGAGGAGCGCGAACGCCTCATGCTGGCCATTGAGCAGGCAGCGGAGATGGTCGTCATCACCTCGGCGAGAGGAATCATCGAGTATGTTAACCCGGCCTATGAGACCATCTCCGGCCATACCTCGGAGGAGGTGATCGGATGCAGCGTCCGTTCACTTAACGGGCATTCAGATCCCGCTACGGTGCACGACGTTTTGGCAACCATCCGATCGGGCCAGGCCTGGCGCGGCACGGTACGCTGCCAACGAACGGACCGGCGCCCTTATGTCGTGGAAGCCACGGTGTCACCCGTACGAGGCGCTGATGGCGCGATTACAAACTATGTGCTCGTCGGGCACGACGTCACCGAGCGTGAGCAGATGCAGCGTCAGATAAGTCAGTCGCAGCGCATGGAGGCCATCGGCCGGCTAGCGGGAGGCGTCGCTCACGACTTTAACAACATGCTCAGCGTCATCCAGGGTTTCAGTGAACTGGCTCTGGACCATCTGCAGTCACCGGACGACATTGAGGCCGACCTGGCCGAGATCGGCAACGCCTGTGAACGCGCCTCACAAATCACCCGCCAGTTGCTGTCTTTCGCCAAGCAGTCCAGCCGCGAACCCCAGGTACTCGACCTGAACGCCACACTGGAAGGCATGTTGAAAATGCTCCGGCGGTTGATCGGTGAAGATATCAAAC
>CAZHSN010000009.1:0-33834 GCA_964535125.1 uncultured bacterium | reverse complement strand
TGGCGACCGTCACCCGATCTATGGCCAGTCTTGATCGATCCATCACACGTGGACCAACTGCTGGCCAACCTCTGCGTCAACGCCCGGGACGCCATTCACGATGTCGGTGTAATCGAGATCCTCACGCGTAACGTCACGTACGACGACGGCTGGGTGATGCAGAACCCTCACTATCGAGCCGGCGAGTATGTATCGATCGCGGTCCGTGACTCAGGGCACGGAATGGACACTGAGACGCTGGAGCATCTTTTCGAGCCGTTCTACACCACGAAGGGAGGAGGCGGAACGGGGTTGGGCTTGGCGACTGTGTATGGCATCGTGGAACAGAACCAAGGGTTTATCGTGGTAGAGAGCACCTTGAACGCCGGCAGTGTCTTCACCATCCACTTGCCGCGTCACATGGAGGCAGTACTGACCGAGGCAAAGTCGCAGGTCAGTCGGTCAGCCACAGGTCAGGGAGAGGTCGTGCTGTTGGTGGAAGACGAACCGTCGATCTTAAACTTGGTCGCCCAGCAGTTGCAGTCGCTCGGTTACCGGGTGCTTCCCTGTGACTCTCCCGAGCGAGCGCTGGAGACGGTGCGCACATGCGCCTTTCCGATCCATCTGGTGTTAACCGACGTGATCATGCCCGGCATGAACGGCCGTATGCTGTGCGACCGGATCCGCGCCCTCGCACCCGGTATCCGGTGCCTTTATATGTCCGGATACACAGCCGATGTCTTGCATACCCGCGGGATCAATGATGTGACCCATGACTTGCTTCACAAGCCATTCAGCGTGTCGGAGCTTGCCACGCGTGTACGCGCTGTGTTGGACCGTTGAGGGCCAGCCGGGACGTTGAGCGTCGGCCAGTGAAGACGTCTGTGCGCTACATCGCTCCCAGATAGGCCGCATCTATTTGCGGATCCCTTAACAGATCCTGCGCGTTACCTGCCAGCGTGATGCGTCCGTTTTCCAACACATAACCGCGTTGAGCCAACCGGAGGGCGGCTCTGGCGTTCTGCTCCACCAGCAGGATCGTTGTCCCTTCAGCCGCCAGCGAAGCGATCAGCTCAAAAATAGTCCGTGCAACCACCGGCGCGAGACCCATCGACGGCTCATCCAGCAACAACAGGTCACCTCGCATCAGCATCGCGCGGGCCACGGCGAGCATCTGCTGCTCGCCTCCAGAGAGCGACCCAGCCATCTGGCTTCTACGCTCGGCCAGTTTAGGCAATAGGGTATAGATCCGATCAAGGTCCTGCCGATACCCCTCGACCTGCCTGCGCCCGTACGTGGCCAGCTTCAGGTTTTCGGCCACCGTCAGGTTCGCAAACACACCGCGTCCCTCGGGAACGTGCGCGATCCCCAACCGGGCTCGTTGATGCGGTGCAACGCGGATCAAATCCCCCTGTCGGAACAGGATAGTTCCAGAGGCTACATCCACCAGTCCCGAAATCGTTCGCAGCAGCGTGCTCTTGCCCGCACCGTTCGCGCCGATCAGGCTGACCATCTGCCCCGGATAGACCGTCAGCGACACATCCTCCAGGGCAGTTATTGCCCCGTAGCGCACGGTGAGATTCCGTATATCGAGCAGAGGCTCTGTGCCGTCCATTTCGTGGTGCAGTGTATGGCTCACGTCATGTCCGCCGTCAACTCGGTTGTAGTGTCGCGGCCCAGATACGCGTCCAGCACGACCGGGTCGCGACGGATCGCCGCGGGCTCGCCATCGGCGATTACAGTTCCCTGATCGAGCACCACCACACGCTGTGCGGCCCCCATAACGACACGCATCTGATGCTCAATCAGCAGGATGGTCAGGCGGAACTCGCTGTGAAGTCGCGTGATCAGTTGAAGCAGTTCCTGCACCTCTGTGGGGTTCATGCCTGCCGCTGGTTCGTCCAGCAACAGGAGTCTGGGTCGTGTCGCCAGCGCACGGACGATCTCCAGCCGGCGTTGGTGACCGTAGGGCAGGTTGCGGGCCACCGTGTCGGCGTCATGCTGCAGACCGAACAATCCCAACAGGCGCATGCAGTGCCACACCTGCTCCCTTTCGCTGCGGTAATGAGCCGGAAGGCGCAACAGACTGGCAGCCAATGAGCACGAGGGTTGCAAAAACTGAGCTGTCATCACATTATCCAGCACGGTCAGGTTATTGAACAGGCGAATGTTCTGAAACGTGCGCGCAATACCCGCCTTCACGATTTCATGACCGGACTTACCGGTGATGTCGGCGTCGCAGAAGCGGATCTCGCCGTGTTTGGGTCGATACAGACCCGTTATCACGTTGAACAGGGTGGTTTTGCCCGCGCCGTTTGGGCCGATGATCGCTGTCAACTCGCCGGCATCAACTTCCAGGTTGATGTCATTCAACGCGCGCAACCCCTCAAACACATGGGTGGTATTCCTGATGGAGAGCAGGCTCATGAATGACTCTCTGCCTCGGATTGCGCCGCGACCGTCCGCCGTCTGCGCGGCCGCAGGAACCGAAACTCCCTCAGACCCATGATGCCGTAGGGACGGAAAATCATCAGCAGCACCAGACACAGGGGTGCGAACACCAGTCGCCACTCTGCCGCGATGTGCAACAGTTCCAGCAGGGGACGCAAGCCTTCCAGCAGCAGGGTGTACAGCATCGCGCCGACTACCGAGCCGCTCAGACTGCCCACGCCCCCCAGATAGACCATCACCAGCATATCGGTTGACTTCAGTATGGTAAACGAACGGGGATTGATGAACTGCAGGACGTGCGCGAACAGACCGCCCGCGATCCCTGCAAGGCAGGCAGACACCACGAACGCCCAGACTTTGACCTGACGGGTGTTGACCCCGCACAGCGCGGCGGCGGTTTCGTCCTCACGGACGGCAACCACACCGCGCCCCATGCGTGAGTGGATGAAGTTGCGCGCAGTGTATAACACGAGCAGCACGCAGACATAGACCCATGTCAGCGAGGCGAGCGGATCCATTCCCATGTACCCGCGCGGACCACCCAACGGCTCCGCGTTTTCCAACAGGCTCTTGACGATCATGTTAAACGCCAGCGTCACAATCGCCAGATAGTCGCCGCGGGTCTTGAAGGATGGAATGGCAAGCAGCAACCCAGCCACGCCCGCTGCAGCCCCACCCATCAGCAGCGCCACAGGGAACAACCAGGGGCCCAACTCTCTGGGGAACCAAGCCACCGTGCAGATAGACGCCGCATATGCGCCGATGGCCATGAATCCCGCGTGACCCACCGAGAACTCACCCATATAGCCGTTCACTATGTTCAAGCTGACCGCCAGAATGATGTTGATGCCAATGTACTTCAACACCAGTTCGGCATAGGAGTTGATCAGGCCGTAGGCAGGTAAGGCATACGTCAGCGGGATCGCCAACAGCAGCATTGCCGGCACTGTCCAGCGGGATCGCAACACGCGTCGAAATCGCCGCATCGTGTCAGACCTTCTGGTTCACGGCACGCCCCAGCAGCCCGGCGGGACGAAACACCAGCAGCACCAGCAGCAGCGAGAAGGCGACCAAGTCGCGGTATGTGGAGGCAGGAAGCACCAGGGGAGTAAATATCTCCACAAAACCGAGTACATACCCCCCCAGTACCGCGCCACGCATATTGCCGATCCCGCCAACTACCGCGGCGATGAAGGCCCACCAACCGACCCGTATTCCGATGTATGGATCGATGGTGTACGCGGTGCCGTACAGAGCGCCTCCGACCGCAGCCGTCGCTGCACCGATAGCGAACGTCAGCGATATGATGCGGTCCACCGGCACCCCCATCAGACGTGCGGTGTCACAGTCCCACGATACCGCGCGCATCGCGATGCCGGTGCGTGTCCGTTGCACCAGGGTATCCAGCAGCAGCATCGTTACCATGGAGACGCCGAAGATGATCACGGGTAATGCCGATACCGACACCCCCGACAGGCGAAAGGTGCTCGTGGGCAGCAGCGACGGCAACGAACGTGCTTGAGGTCCGATCCACGGTACGGCGACACTGACGTTCTCAAGCATTAATCCCACGCCAAGCGCCGTGATCACCATGGATATGCGCGGCGCTTTCCGCAACGGTCGATAGGCGATCCGCTCGATGAGTACCGCAAGCAGCGCTGCGCCAAGCATCGCCAGGAGGGTGGCCGCGATGAACAATACCACTCCGGGCGCGGAGTAGTCGCGACCAATGAGCCATGTCGCGCTGAAGAAGGCGATATAGGAACCGATCATGAATATATCGCCGTGGGCAAAGTTGATCATGGACAACACACCATACACCATGGTGTAGCCCAATGCGATGAGCGCATACACGCTGCCTACTTGCAGGGCATTGAGCATCTGTTGCAGGTAGAAATCCATGGATATCATTCGGCTCCAGGCGAGCCGTCCCGATCATAGAACCATACAGGCCTGGTCAAACGGTCCGTCATGGTTTGGCGGCTGCGTGGTAAACAAACCGCCCGCCGCGGATCTGGATCACCACCGCACTTTTTACAGGGTCTCCTGTCCCTTTGAACTGCATCTCACCGGTAACGCCCTCATAGTGTTCTATCGAGGCGAGCGCATCGCGCAGCTTCGCACGGTCCAGCGCGCCGGCCTTGGTGATCGCCTCGCAGAGCAAGCCGAACGAATCGTAGGTAAGCGCCGCCACATCGTCAGGCTCCTGTTTGTACCGCCGCTTGTACGCCTCTATGAACGTGCGCGCTCGCGGCGTAGCGATATCGGGAGCGTAATGTGAGAAGAAGAACGCCCCTTCGCACGCCGGGCCGGCCAGCTTCACCAGTTCGATGTTGCCCCACGCATCGTTGCCGAAGAACACGCCCTTAAAGCCCAGTTTCCGTGCCTGTTTCATCTGCATAGGCGCTTCACTGTAGTAGTTCGGCAAGTACAGCGAGTCTGCGCCGGCATGGATAATCCGGGTCAACTGTGCCGAGAAGTCTTTATCACCCGTTGTATAGGACTCGAACGCGATAGGCGCCACTCCGGCTTTCGTCATGGCGTCGCGGTACACCTCGGCAATGCCCTTATTGGCCTCAGACGCGACATCATACAACACGGCCGGCTTGGCTGTCTTCAGGCGCTCCCGGGCGAAGCGTGCGGCAACCACTCCCTGAAAGTCATCGATAAACGCCGTGCGGAAGACAAACCGTTTAGGCTTACCGGAGCGCGAATCGATCGTCAGCCTGGCGTTTGTCGACCAGGGGCTGATCATCGGCAACCTGCCCGCTTCGGACACTTCGGCAGCCGGGATGGCGTTGCGGCTGGCATTCGGACCGATCATCGCCAGCATGTTCTCGCTGATGAACTTCTGTGCGACAGCGGCGGCGGCTTCTGCCTTATCTTCATTATCGGCGACCGTGATCCGAATCGGGAGTTTCCGACCGTCAACGGTGACGCCACCGGACGCATTGATTTCATCAACGGCCATTTCGGCAGCGTTCCGGCATGACTGCCCGACAATGGGAATACTTCCCGTCAGTTCGGTGTTGACACCAATATTGATGGCGTCCGGTGGTTTGGAACATCCAGCCAGCAGCAAAACGGCCAGACCACCTAACAACGGCACGGACCCGCGCATATGGCAACCTCGCGGCGTAGAATGAAACTCATAAGTAGTGTACACAATCGGACAGGTCAGACTCAGGTAATGTATAACCATACTACGCGTTGCCGTCTGAGGCAGGGGAGGATTCCATGTTAAAAGAGTTCCGTGAGTTCGCCATGCGCGGTAACGTACTGGATCTGGCCATCGGCATCATCATCGGGGGCGCGTTCGGCAAGATCGTCAGTTCGTTCGTCAGCGATGTGTTGACGCCGCCATTGGGATTACTGATGGGGCGTCTGGACTTCGGCAACCTGTTTATCAGCTTGAACGGTGAAGCGTACTCCAGCCTGCAGGCGGCGAAGGCCGCCGGAGCGCCAACGATCAACTACGGCCTATTCATCAACACCGTGATAGACTTTCTGCTGGTGACACTGGCCGTGTTCATCCTGGTGAAGCAGATCAACCGGCTCAAACGTCAAGAACAACCCGCGCCGGCCGAGGCCACCACGCGTGACTGTCCGTTTTGCCTATCAGCGGTTCCGCTGAAGGCGGTGAAGTGCGGTCACTGTACCTCGGAACTGCCGCCCGCGTGAGAATCAGCAGCCATCGGCCTGTACCCATCCGCTCGGATACGGACCGGGCCTGGCCAACCGGATTGATACACTATGCCTGAGATAACTACCGATATCATCGTTCGGGACGCCGTCGCCACGGATCTGAATGCTCTGCGCCGGTTGTACCGTCAGTTGCATCCGGACGACACCACGTCGGTGGATGAACTCGCCGCAGCGCTGCACGCATTGCAGGAGTCCTCTTGCGCCCGCGTTCGTGTCGCCAGCCGGCACGGGCAAGTTGTCGGCACACTAACGTTGTATATATTGCCGAACTTGACGCGTAACGGCCGGCCTGGAGGGATTTTGGAAAACATCGTTGTTGATCACGCGTGCAGGCGCGAAGGAATCGGAGCGATCCTGCTGCGTGACGCCGAACGGATCGCCGCATCACGTGGCTGCTACAAGCTCGCTCTGTCGTCGGCTGATCATCGGCTTGACGCGCATCGTTTCTATGAGACGCACGGATATGCCCGCCACGGCATCTCTTACCGGCGAATACCCACTGACCCTGATGCGGAGGCGTCTGGTTGATGAAGCTGATTATCTGGGATCTCGATTGCACACTGGCCTATCGGGAGGGCGGTAAGTGGTCTGCCCCGCTGCTGGAGACGATCCGGCAGGCGGCGCCTGATACCTCCATTACTGTGGAAGAGATCCGACCGATACTGCAGCAGGGGTTTCCATGGCATACCCCTCATATCCCGCATCCCCATCTCAGACAGGCGGATGACTGGTGGGACGCCATCAGGCCGTCCTTGATACAGTGCTGTGACATTGCTGGCGTACAGCCGGAGTTGACG
Source organism: uncultured bacterium (assembly GCA_964535125.1). Taxonomy (GTDB): domain Bacteria; phylum Armatimonadota; class HRBIN16; order HRBIN16; family HRBIN16; genus CAZHSN01. Next base: position 26,902 of record CAZHSN010000009.1, on the reverse strand, counting down.
CCGGCTGTAGTGACCGCCTTTCGGGAGGTGTATACCGACGCGGCGATGTGGCGCGTATATCCAGACGCGTTTGCGGTGCTGCACCAACTGCGGCTGGGAGGATGGACCCACACCATACTGAGCAACCATGTACCGGAACTCACTGAGATCATCGGGCGGTTAGGGCTTCTGGACTATGTCGATTCGGTGTTCAACTCAGCCGACACCGGATATGAGAAGCCGCATCCACAGGCGTATCGCATGGTGCTTGATCGGTACCGGGACGCTGAGCGCGTCTGGATGGTTGGGGACAACTACGAAGCCGATGTGGCCGGGCCGGAAGAACAGGGGATCCCGGCCATTCTGGTGCGGGCTCAGGACCCGCGTGCACGATATGTCTGTTCCGATCTCTATGATGTCCTCGCCACTCTGATGCGCGAAACTGCGGCGTCAGCCCCGACGCCATAGGCCGCTCAGCAGGAGCCGGCTTGCCATTCACCGAATAGTCCCCTGATCACACAGGGGAACGGTCTGTGGTTCGGGAGGATGGCAATGGATCGACGCGTAGTCACACGAAGACTGGCATTACTGCAGCAACGGGCGGTTACGGCCCTAACACCCGTTACGGGCTGGATGGTACGGACAGGTCTGCATACATCGGATGCAACGTATGCCGAACTGACCGATTGGCGTGAGTCTTCATTACCTGTACAGGTACCGGCAGGTTTGACGGTGTTTCTGCGCACGACCATCGATGTGCCGCCGTCGTTACCAAACGCACACGTATGGCTTCAGACCGCATTCACGGATATGGAAGGTCTATTGTCCGTCGATGGGGTTCCTTACTGCGGCATCGACAACAACCATCTGCGCACTCCATTCCCGCTGACAGGCGCGCATCTGCTTGAACTGGAGTTCATGGCGAGTCCGTCCTCGTTTCGACGCAGCAGCAATACCGGGGTATTCAGCCAGTTATCAGGTATAGATCTGGTGGTGGTCTCACCGGAGATCGAGGCGTTGTACTACGACATCCGCACCGCATGGGAAGCGTCGCTGGTGGCGCAGGATGAACGTCGACGCCAACTGCTGCACGCCGCGTTGGAGCGCGCGCTGGTTGCGGTGGATCTGGAAGCGCCGTCTGATGAACTCATCGCGGAGTCGGTACAGGCGTTGCACATATTTCGTCAGGCACTATCGGCCATACAGCCCGATCCTGAGTCGGGGGCACTGTACGCTGTGGGCCACACCCACATTGATACCGCCTGGCTGTGGCCGTTGCGTGAAACCATACGCAAGTGCGGCCGGACATTTGCCACCGCGTGCCGGCTGATGGAACGTTACCCCGAATTCCATTTCACCTGCAGTCAACCTCAGCTGTATGCGTACACGAAGGCGCATTATCCCGCGCTGTATGAGCAGATCAGGCACTGGGTCGCCGAAGGCCGCTGGGAGACCGCGGGAGCCATGTGGGTAGAGGCAGACTGCAACGTCACCAGCGGCGAGTCACTCATCCGCCAAATGCTGTATGGCATTGAGTTCTTCCTGCAGGAGTTCGGCACGCGTCCGCGCATCTGCTGGCTGCCCGATGTGTTCGGCTATCCGGCCTCGCTTCCGGAGATCCTTCATGGGTGCGGGGTTGAGCGCTTTTACACATATAAACTGCATTGGCAGAAAACGAACGCGTTTCCGTACCACCTGTTCCGATGGCGGGGACTGGATGGATCGGAAGTGCTGGCGCATGTTGTAAACCACCGCGGCGCGTATAACAACAGCCTGTGCCCCGAACACATGCAAGAGGGCTGGCAACGGTATGCACAGAAGACCGAGCATCCCGAGGTCATCTTCCCGTTCGGTTATGGCGACGGAGGAGGCGGTGTAACGTATGACCATATGGAGACGTACCGACGTGTGCAGGGCCATTACCCCGGTCTACCAGCCGTTCGCATCGGTACTGCGGAGGATTTTTTCGACGCCGCACAACAGGCTTGGGACCGCCTGCCTGTATGGGATGGCGAGTTGTACGTGGAGACACACCGCGGCACCTACACCACACACTCGGAGATGAAGCGTCTCAACCGCCGATGTGAACTGCTGCTTCGGGAATTGGAGATATGGACATCTCTGCTGCAGATGCGGCAGCTGCCAGCCCAGTGGACGGCGGACTCTTTGCGCGAGTGCTGGACCACGCTGCTGCTTTACCAGTTCCATGACATCCTTCCCGGCAGCAGCATCCAGATGGTGTATACAGAGGCGATACCGGTGCTTCAGGCGCTGGAGCGGCGCTTGACCGAAGCGGTCGGCATCGCCCGGCACACCATCGGTTCCGTCTGTCCCGGCAACGCGAGCGGATACGCGGTCACCAATCCGCTGTCCTGGTCAAGAAACGATGTAGCCGTGCTCCGCCCAACCGATACGGAGATCCCCAAGGCGCTGGTCGATGCCGACGGTCTGTTACATCCGGTGCAGCGGATCGACGATGGACAAGGTGGCGCTATCGGACTGGTACAATGCACCGCACAGGCGATGGGAATCAGTTTCCTGCGCCCCGCAGGGCTCCGATCGGAGACACCAGAGCATCTGATCGCCGAGCCGCACCGGCTGGAGAACGATCGATTCCGCATCCTGGTGACCGACGAAGGCGGCATCAGCAGCCTGTATGACAAACACGACGGTCGTGAACTCGTCGCGCCGGGAGCGATATTGAACGACCTGCAGCTGCTGCAGGATGGCCCGGAACACGAAGACGCCTGGAACATCCACGAGTCAATCGATCTTCGGAGATATCCCTTCGATTCCCCAACAAGGGTTGAGGTCGTTGAGCAGGGGCCTGTGCGCGCCGGACTGCGGGTCACGCGCACACGGCGCCAGTCAATGCTCGTGCAACACATCTACCTGTATGCCGGAATGGACCGCATCGACTTCGACACTTGGGTGGACTGGCAGGAGCGGCAGACGGTGCTGAAGGCTGCATTCCCGCTGGCGCTGCGGGCCAAACAGGCTACTTTTGAAGTGCAGTTCGGCGCCTATGAGCGCGCCACGCACCGAAACACATCATGGGAGCAGCAGAAGTATGAAGTCGCCGGGCATCGGTGGGTCGACCTGTCTGAAACAGGGTACGGGGTTAGCCTGTTGAATGACAGCCGGTATGGCTTCGATGTGCGCGACAGCCAGGTACGTATCACGCTGCTGCGCAGCACGATCAGCCCCGATCCTGAGGCTGACCGGGGAGTTCACCGGTTCCGGTATGCGCTCTATCCTCACACGGGAAGCTGCGGCGACGCGAAAACCGCACTTCAAGGCTGGTCATTCAATACACCGTTGGAAGCCTTCCCAGCATCTGTGCCGGACACCTTGAATGCTGCCTGCCGCTTCGTGGGTCTCGAGGGTCCGATCATCCTGGATACGTTGAAGCCTGCGCAGGACGGACGCGGATGGATCCTACGGGTGTATGAACCGTACGGCAGTCGGGGAGAGTGCCTGATAGCCCTGCCTGCTGCGGTGCAGTCGGTTCACGTGTGCAACCATGTGGAAGAGGACGGGGATGCGATGTCGATCACCGACTCCACGCTCCGTTTGCGGGTGACACCGTACCAGATACGTTCCTTCCGGCTGCAGTAGGCACTGCAGACCGGGTGGAGCTGTTACAGTGATGTCTGCCAGGCATGACTATACCTAAGGGGACGCAGATGAACTCCAAAGAACGCGTGCTGTGCGCCTTTCATCACAGCGAACCGGACCGGGTTCCGATCAACTATCTCGCCAATCCGGGCATTGATGGCCGACTGAAGGCTCATCTGGGGCTTGCTGCTGATGACTGGGAAGGGCTCTATACAGCTCTAGGCGTCGACTTCCGGCATGTCGGAGCGCCGTATGTCGGGCCAAGATTGCACCCAGAGATCGAAGGGCGTCACGTCGACCCGTGCTACGGGATACGCACCCGGTGGATTGAACATGAGAGCGGCGGCTATTGGGACTACTGCGACTTCCCGCTGGCGGACGCGGATCTGGAAACCATAGAAACCTGGCCCATGCCATCACCAGACGACTTCGACTACAGCCACATCGCCGCCGCCTGTGAGCAGTACAAAGACTACTGCGTATGTGTTTACTGCATGCCGGATGTGATCAACGCCACCGGTATGATCCGCGGAATGGAACAGACACTGGTCGATCTGATGACCGATGACGAAGCGGGTTTACGTTACATCGAACGGCGATTGGAGGTACAACGGGAAGTGCTGCGTCGTACGCTCGAAGCCGGTCAGGGCGGTATCGATCTGGTGTGGCTGGGTGAGGATCTCGGCACACAAAAGACACCACTGATCAGCCTGTCGTTGTTCCGTAAACACATCCGGACCGCCCATCAACCCTTTGTGGACCTGGCGCGCGCTTATGGATGCATCCCCATGGAACACACATGCGGCAGCAGCAGTTGGGCCTATGAGGACTTTATCGACATGGGAATACAAGCAGTGGACACACTGCAGCCCGAAGCGACGAACATGGATCCGGCTTACCTGAAAGGCCGCTTCGGCGGCCGTTTGGCGTTCCATGGATGCATCAGCACCGCCGGCCCTCTCGCGTACGGTACCGTGGATGACATACAGGCCAATGTACGTGAGACACTGGACATCATGATGCCAGGCGGCGGATACGCGTTGAGCCCATCGCACGCGATTCAAGACAACAGTCCCACCGAAAACGTGATCGCCATGTACCAGACAGCTCAAGAGTACGGACGCTATCGGTAGCGGGATCATCCAACCGGCGCGCCTGTTGCTGTTGCGGGCGCGCCGGTCGTCGGCTCACTTCAGGAGCTTTTTGCTGCGCGTACTCTGCAGTTCCACCTGGGATGCGCGTTGTTCCAGTGCGGCAAGGCTCAGTTCGATATCCTCTTCCGCTTCATAGACGCTCATCGTGCCTATCGTAACCATGTCACAGTCGCGGATCGTGTTCCATACAAACGCCAACCCGGTAGGGGGAAGCAGCCGGCCTGCTCCGAGCGGCTTGATGGTCATCACCGGACACTTCGCGGCGTGGATGGTGTTCTGGACCCAGTCGGTCTCCACCTGGCACAGGAACCCTGCCGCGTTGTACGGCGTAATGTATGTTTCGACCATGCCGGGAGTGGCATCGGCGCAGGGTATCACCTCCGGCGCATGGGAACTAAGTCCCGGCACCAGCCCTGCGTCGCGCACCTGACGCAACCAGCCCTGCAGCGTCGGCGTTAGCTGCCGTTGCGTGCGATCAATCTGGGCATCCGTCAGGCACTGGTGGGGGAAGCAGAATGTAGCGCCCAGCCGTTTTGACAGGTCGATGGCCTCTTCCCACGAGTCGGCGCCTGGTATGGGAAAGCTGGGCGTGGCGACCCACAGCATGGGCTGTCCTGTCCGCTGCTCCACCTCACGCAGCGCTTCGGCAACAAACGGGGTGGGCATGCTCATATAGGCGTTGCACCCGGCTCGGGCGAAGACCTCGACGACATCCGCCACTTTTTGAGGGGTGTCGAACAGGTCGCAAATCAGTCTGTCCTTGGCCTTACTGGTATGTGAGTACCCCAGCATCCAGTTGCTGCCGCAGATCAGGCGCGGCATGGACACGCCGCCGACCAGCGTGCGTGGGAAAGACATCGCTCTACCTCCCGGTGTATCTGCGTCCGTTAGTCCGGCCTCAGTTGCACCAGCAGAACCGTGGCCTCCGGCAGATCCATACGCAGTGTACTGGCAGGCGGGTGTAATAACACCCTCTCGGTACACGCCAATTGATGCGATCCGTCGATGGTGAATACGGAGGCGACCGCAGGACCCTTCCATGGCCATCGCGCGGCCTCGACCGTGCATGACACAGCACCGGTATTGACATAGTTCACCAGCAGCAATTGCGCCTGTGTACCCTCAGAATTTACACCTGCCAGCACGGCCTGTCCATGCGTGTCATCCGACCCGCTGGCAACGCATCGCACGGGTGTGTCCAGCATCTGCCGAAACGCCTTCACGGCATACCAGTTGGTCTGCCGTGCGCCGCACTGGTCGTGCAATCCGTAGGTGCTGATGTCCGCGGTGTACAGAAACGCCATGTCGATGGGGAGATCCTGGAAGTAGATCAGGCTGGCCGCCACACCCGCCGCTCCAACGGGACCCCGCAACACCTGAGTGAATGCCGACCAGTCCGTCCAGTCCACTCCCGGGTGACAGTTCCACTCATTGAGGTGGCTCTCCGTGTCGCCAAACCCGTTGGCGTCCAACAGAGCGCGCATACACCCGGCGCGACGGCGCCACACGCTCAGGTCCGACCCCGCGTAGGTATGCCAGGACAGGAAGTCAACCGGCGCTGACTCAGCAGTGCAGCGCTGCAAAAACCGCTCGACAAACGTGGTGTCGTCCGTTGGATAGGCGAACGCCGGACCACCGATCTGCATGTCAGGATGATGGCGCTTCAATAAAGCCGCAGTGGTGACATACAGATCGAAGTACTGGTCCCAAGTGCCCGACCAGCACCCTGGCGGGACATCCGGTTCGTTCCAGATCTCCCAATGGCGCAGATCCCATGTATGCCCGTTAGCCCATCCCTCTGTGTAATGCCTGATAATGCCCCGGCAGATACGCGCCCACTGGGTAAAGTCCGCCGGTGGGTGCGCATGCCTTCGATGCGGATAATGCTCGATCCGACAACCCAACCGGTAAACGACACGCGCACCAGTCTTTCGGATCGCATCGATATACAGATCCGTCAATGCGAAATCGTAGCTGGCCGGATCATCAGGGTCCGCTGAAAAACAGGGGAACACCACATGCGTGTCGACCACATTATCAGCCGGCCAATTGCAGTCATGCAGACGTAACCAGGGCAGTCCCAGTTCGCGGTAGCTCTCGCTCAGGTCGATCAGACCGTCAAAACAGAGGGGGCCGTTGTTTGCGCCGTGGAGCGCTTTGATGGCTCCAGAGGTCTGGCCGAAATCCACGTCCACGTTCCACTGTGTCGGCATCTCAGTCTCCTTGTGCAGCGTGCGGTAACGACGCCAGCGCGCGACGGACCGCCGGTTCCACAGAGTGTTTGCAGGCGTCCATACGCAGACGGTCGATGGTTACCGACACGCCTGGGCGCGCGCTATAGAGTTGCGTATCTTGCGAGATCATGTGCAGTTGCTCTGCGGTGATGGCCAGCCAAAACCCGCAAAGCACCACCAGGCAGGCGAAACCGTTACCCAATGCGCACACTGGCACCTGGTGCCTCAGGCTTGGTTTCCACACAGCGCCGAATGCAGACACTATACCCAACACACCCACGTGGAAACCTGGTGCGCCTTTCCAGAACAGGACCCAGTTGACTATCGATCCGAGTACGACCGAAGAGATCAGCGCTCTCGTCATCCAGTTGGAGGGGGAGGGTGACGCAGATTGCGTCGGTTGCATGGCGTTATCATCCAAGTCATCTGGATCATTTACCTCATCGGTCCATTCGTCCCCATCCATGTTGTCTTCTGACAGAGCGTCTTCCTGTGGTGCGTCCGTCAGACAATCCCAGACCGAGGTCGGGCATTCCAGATCACACTTTCTTACCACGCTCACGATCGACAGCATGCAGGCAAGCAAAGCGATTGGCATGATGATGTGAATCACTATAAAGTAGTCCGGTGCGTGCTGTGCCTGATGCACATAAACCCAGCGACTGAACGCCCAATACCCCCCAACCACCAACAGTAGATCGCCCCACACGCGCCGTGTTACCACGGTGCAGTCAAACCCGCGGATGCCCAGCGCCGCTCGGTAGCGTATCAACCAGATCAACACAAACAAGGCGAACAGCAGGAACACGGAGATCAGATACCGCTCACTTTCGATCAGTGCGATCATACGGGATCGATACGGCTCCGCCACTCTGTCAGTAAGCGATGCATACGGCGGAGTCGGCAGAGTGACCTCCACAAAACGCAAAATGCCATGTTGAAATCCATCTGTCTCACTCCGTATTGAGGCCGCCTGCATGGGCGCGAGAGCGGTCTGCAGCGTCTTCAAGCGCCGTTCCAAGACGCCTGTCTGTCCATGCCGCAGCAGGGCATCAACAGCCAGTTTCAGGTCGGCGCCATCGCCATACACGCTCTGAAGCTGGGCCAGATCATATGCGGCCTCGCTGCGGCGCTGCAGCCAGCGCAGCAATGTCGGGACCGTATCAGGCGCCTCCGGATGCTCGGGGTGTGTCACCGCCCAAGCCAACAATACCCCCTGTGTCACCCGGGGTATTGGCGAGTGTACGGTGTCAGTACTCAAGAAATCCCGGATAAGGCGCTGATCCTGAGGCATCCATCCTGTGTGGTAGCCTCTGACCGCTTCATCCATACGGACGTCGGTATGATCCAGATAGCGCGGTGCAGCCACAGCCCGTTTCAACAATCCCAAGGCGCGCACGGCCTGCTGCGTTGACGTTTCCGGATCCGAAAAACGGCTTCTCATCAACCCGCAGATCAGCCAAGTGCTGCTTTGCAAATGCAGATCCTCCCGGCGCAAGTACGATGATACGGCTATGGCGCTCGCCTCCGTGGCGTCATACAGGCCGTTGTCCGGTTCTTGAGCACGTCCCGTTTTACACAGCTCCTGAAGTTGATCACCCTGGTCGCTGATGAACTGGTATACGCTCGAGATGAGACGCAGAGCCATCGCCATGGTCGTTTTGTCATCCCTGTTCAATACCCCACTCAGGTACACGGCGGGGGGAGATGACGAAGCCCTCTGCGGAGGGGATTCACCTGTATGCTTCTGTATCTCTGAACGCATCCGCTCCATGGCGTCTGCCGGTTCGTTCTTAATCCATCGGGAGGCAAACGCTGCGTCACCCAGAAAGTAGGCGTCATGACGCAACAACACCACGACCCGCCAGGCAATCACCGCCACGGACATCACCACGGCGAACGTGAACAAAACCCGCAGCGAACGCGTTACCGGCATTGTCACTAGCTCGGATGTTGGATTCACCCACGGATCTCTATTCATCGTATAGTACTCCCGGTGTCACCATCGGTGAACGGCCATTGACGCAGTACCTCTGTGCGCATCGCCTGTACAACCTGTGATTCGGCCGGTGACACAAAGGTACGCGTGGCGGCTTGACTGATCAATAACGTGTCGGCCTGCACGGCCTGTTGGTGCTGCCATCGGTTGAGCCAAAAACCCGCGACACCCAGGCATAGCAACATTGCCCACACGGGCGTCGAGAGGTAGGCGGTTAATGGACGCACGGACTCACCGCGCCGTTTAGCCGAGACCAGGCGATAGTAATGTGTCGAGGTGGAGCTTACGGCGACCAAAGCGGCCATATTCAGTGCTGCAGGGCTGACAAGACCGTCAGCAACGCCCCAAGCCCCCATGAATACCAGGACTGCAGCCATAGTTGACTCAACAACAGCCAGCAACGCGGTGCCGAACCAGCTTAACCACCGATATTTGAGTTCCCAACAGAAGCCGGGACGGATGGGAAACACCCATCGCAGCCCGAATGTCAACACAAGCGCCAGCGCAGGAGTCAGCCAAACGACCGCATCCGTTATGGTCTGAACCGTATGAAAGATCATCGGATCGAGAGGCGTGCGTCGCAGCACTCCCAAGCCGGGGGCACGCGTGGCGACCAGATACAAACAGACCAGCCCGGTGCACAGCACGCTAACACGTATACGCTGCTGCTGAGGCAGCCGGCATCGAGGCAGTGAGCGCGTCATCAACCCTGGGAACCAGACACAGGTACGAACGAACAACCAGCACATCAACATGATCAGTGCATACGACTCCAGTTCAAGGTTTTCCATCCACTGGGATTGCCTGCGTTGCTCTTTAGTGATGGCCGGCGTGTACGACCAATTGGGGAACTCCGTCAATCCACCCACTGGTCCGGCAACCATTGCGGTGCGTAGGGCGTCAGCCGAGACGTGCTTTGACCCGGGCAGCGCCGGCGTATTCGGCTCTCCGGCCGCCAAAGCCAGCAGACGCTGCGCCGATCTGGCTTCGTCATAGGCCAGACGGACATCCCATGTGGTTGCGGCGTCCTGAATCCGTCGTGCATTGAGTTGAACTATCAGATGCGACGCCGCGCGATCCCGCGCCGATCGCGGCAACTCGCTCCACCACGCCACATACCATTCTGCGAGGGAAAAGGGCGGACGGTGTATCAGTATGTAGTCCCAACCATATGTAGCCAGGCGGAACGCCAGTGTGTCGTGGTATACCGAACCGGTGTTTACCGCCTGCGCCAGGCGCGTCAACGGTTCCCAACGATAGGACCGGAAGTATGGGGCTGACGCCGCCTCGGCCAGCATCCGCATGCAGCGATCCCGTTCCGCGCGCTGTCGGGGGGACATCCGTGCAGACGCCTGCTGCGCCCAGAACAGACGCTGACGGCGGCGCAAGGTCTCACGGTCCGCAGACCGATCTTGGCGCAACTCCGGTGGCAGTTGCTGTGCCTGTTCACGAAATCGAACCTGCTGGGAGAGGTCCGTCAGGCGAATACAGGCAACAGCGTACTTGTAGAAACCGTTACCCGGATCCAATCGCTCAGCTAAATCCAAAATGCGTTGCTGATCGGTGTCGCTGAGTTCGGGGTTGTTCTTCGTCAGCAGGGCGTTCACATGTTGTGCCAGCGCCTCGCGACTGTCTACGGACTCCAGCGGAACCACTGGGTCGATACGCAGATTTTCAAGTGAGCCGCGTATACCCGTTGCCCGGCTGAGCCTGTTCAATGGGCGATCCACATCCGCAATGGCTGTCACACCGTCTCGTTGGGTAATCGCCCGCATGATCTGCCCCATCCGATGGACTGACTGGAACCAACTGCCCAGGGTCAACAGGCCGCATGCTATTGCTGCTGCCGGAAACCACTTCCAGATCACACGCCACATTCCCTCAAGTCTCTCAATGTGTGACTTACCCGTCATGGTCACTTTGCCAACTCCTGCAGGTTATAGGGTTTCGGCGGCGTCCTCCACCAACCGCATTGCCAGGTCATGCCACTCCCATAGACGGCGTGGCTCGTAACATAGGGTGCTGATGTCCTTTAGGATAAACTCCAGTGGAGTACCTGACTCTGCACACGCATCCAGTGTTTCGCGGAGTTCGCGTTCTACCAGTTCCGGATGCCATACCGGTCCGGCAAGCAGAGCAGGGTTGGGTTTTCGCGACATCACCAGGGTAACGCCCAGCGACTGCGCGGAGCGCTGCACATCGGCCCAGGGACTGATGGAGACCTTCCGCACGTTAGGGATCTGCCGGATGATGTCGATCTTCCGGTCGAGAGGTTCGCAGCATCCGTAATAGGTCAGGCCGAACCGGCGGTACCACTGCAATGCGTATTGGATTTCGAACTCGTCATGCATCGCTGGCGACACGGTGGAGAATATCTGCGCCATGCCGCATGTCCAGTTGTCGATGGCGCGCGGACAGATTGGGTCGAAACCATCCTGCGGCAGTTCATCGGTAAACGCGCCCGAACAGTGTATGACGCTGAAATCCGACCCTAACAGCCCCTGGCTCTCCAACTGGTCCAGCATGATCAGGTTCAGGTGCAGCATACGCTGGATCAACGCGTGCGCGAACTCCGGCCGGTCTATCAGATCCAAGATAGTCTGCTCCACGCTGTGTAGTTCCGGGATCCGGTCCCATGGGGCAAACATCGTCTGGACCCCCTGTATGCGCACGTTCAGATGACGGCCAACGCATTGCTGAGCCATCTCATACGCACGCTGAGAGGCCTCGACGTCTTCATGAACACAGGGTTCTTGCAACTTGGCCAGATCGGATTCGGTAGACAGCTGATCAAGATAGTAATGACCGACGACTCCATTTGCCGGATCGGTTACCGCCGTCTGCTCTATCGGTGAAAGTCCAAACGACATGCCGTGTACCGCACGTCCGATACACAGTTCCGGGCGTACTACCATATCGGCGCGCAGGTGCTCCCAACGGTACAGCGTCTCGCGCAGCATCCACTCCACGCCGCGGGCAAACGGATCGGTGCAGACAGGCTGCAGCAGCGGATCATCCATCAGTTCGTGCCAACAGATCTGATCAATAGCGACCATAGGGCGGACCGGTTTCAACGCATTGAGCGCCTTCCAGCGGTTGATGCGCGTCTGTTGTTCCGGTAGAGCGGCTATCTCAGCCACCCGGGCCGCCAATGTATCCAGTGTCATGCGTTCTGATTGCGTCAGATTCATGTCTACCTCAGCAGGCCGGATCTATTGGGATGGTTCTAGCGCATCCGTGATCGTTTGATCGGACAGCGTGATGCGCAGCTGACCATGCTGTGCAATTCGCTCCAGCATCTCCAGTTGGCGCAACCGCATCAACACCGGGTTGCCGGCCAGCATCTGCGCGGCGTTGGCCTGAGCGCGCAGCGCGGCAATCTCTTCACGGCGTGTGATCAGATTCGCCTCGGCGGCCTGTTTCGCCTCCAACACGCGCTGCATCGCCTCGCGAATTTCACCCGGAAGAATAATATCGCGGAGTCCAATCTGGCAGATGCGCACGCCCATGCCTTCGGCAGGCTGCGCTAATGAATCCATCAAGCATGCAGTAAAGCCGTTGCGGTCCGTCAGCAGGTCATCCAGCGTACGCTTTCCCACACATTCACGTAGCGCCAACTGAGCCAACCGGTACAGAATATCACGCGGATCTTGTGTCTGTTCTACCCACTGACGCGGATTAACCACCTCGTAGACGACCAGGGTGTTCATCCGCAGAGGAACGCGGTCTGCTGACAGAAGTTCCTGTCCTTGCAGATCAATATGTGCCTGCTGAAGACTGACGCAGACGCACTTCAGCATGTCCGGCTGTTTCCAAAAGACGTGCCGCCCCGGTGTAAGCGCGGTTACGTAGACCCCGTTGCGGTATAGCAGCCCCGCGTGACGCACAGGTATGACGCAGCACACCAGGCTCCTTGCTGCCGGCGACGTACCAAGGGCATTTTCCTCAGCGTCCGGCGTGCGCACCCATTCCATGGCAGGATGTACTGGATCGTTCAGTTCCTGCATATCCACCAAGACCGCATCCAGACCATGATCGCTGCGCACATAGGGATCGGTTATGGTGTGCCGCTCGACCTCGACGTGGCGGGGAGCATTCCAACAGGCGTGCACCCCGGGGGTTAACACGCCGTCAAACAGGCCGTCCACCCAGACCAGCGCCCGTTCCGAATCGGCGATGCGGTACACGGTAACCAGATCGCTCAGCAGGCCGGATCGAACGATCACATCAATGTCCGGATGCCTGACCCACGGATCACGGCAAGACACAACCCAGACGCGTGTGCGTCCAGTGGCATATGACACGGTGTGGCGACCAGGCGGCAACACGCGTACCAGATCCCGTTCGCGAAAGACCAGCCCATACTCATGGCTGGCGACATAGTGACGACGGTAGTACATGTCTCCTCCTGGGAGAGACACCTGCAAGGCGCCACGCGTATCACAGACACAACCGGGAGCACACCGCGGAGCCATCCTTGAGCGGTTCGTGATCGACCGAAGCCGATCTGAACCGCGGTATCCGGTGGCTGCAGGGCGGTCTGCACCGTGCCGTCATCCGACGGGTCATATCCGCCACACACGCAGCGCCCGCATGGTGTGTGGGACTGGGAGTTGCACCCAGACAGGCGTACAGCCTGCGCCGCTGCGCACGACACGTGCTTGGGAATCCGTAACGCGAGACACAGAAACAAGACAGCCGTTGTCCCGGTGTCGCCGGTCAGCACGCATCTTGGCATACATCATACCATGCAGACGCCTGGGCATGATATATCTACTGGTGTGTTCGCGACGGGCATATAGAAACATGCCGTGTTGCGCGTCACAGGGAAGGAAGCACCCATGCATGCCGTGTTATCCGCACTCAACCGTCGTCTGCAGAAGGCCCGCATCCCGGACGTGCACTGCACTCTCATTGGCAGCCGTGCCATGGGACTGCGACGCACCACACCGTACGACGTGCTGATCACCGCAGAGCGATCGCGCTGGCCGGACGTGGTTTCCGCCTTGGCATTGAGCGAGCAGACGCCGGTTACCGATGACACCGTCTGTTGCGTCTCTGCGCTGTGTCGTTATCCCGTCCATATCTGGATGAGCACCCCCCACAGTTCGTTTACCAGCCAGTCGCTGGCGCTGGTTGACCACATGCGCCGCAATCCACTGGCGCGTCTGCACCATCGTCAGTTCCTTCAGTCACTGCCTGACCAGCGGTGTGAGTCCCGGATGCTGCGCACCGCCTATTTCATGGCGATGAGCCAAACAGTGGAACTGGGGCAACGTTTCCCGATTGAGCTGACACCGTATGATCCGCATTGGGCCGTTCGGTTCCACGCCGAGCGAGCAGAACTGGTCGCGGCGCTTGGTGACCTCGTGGCAGACTGGGAGCACATCGGCAGCACGTCGGTTCCGGGGTTGTCTGCCAAACCGGTGATTGACTTGGTCGGCGCTATTGAGTCATTTGAAGTCGGCGACCGGGCCGTGATGCCCGTGCTGCAGTGTTTGGGCTATCTCTACCAGTGGCAGCAGCACCCGGAGCACGGGCACATGGCGTTTTGGAAAGGATACCAGGACAACGCTGCGGTCAAAGTGCATATCCATCTCGCTCCGGCAAACCATCCGCTGCACGAGCGCCGTCAGTTCTGCCGGTACCTGCGCACCCATCCGGCCGTCGCCCGTCGGTATGAGTCGTTGAAGCACAGACTGGCGCGACTGAGTCCAACGGACCGCGAAGCGTACACACGTGCGAAAGGTCCGTTCATCCTGTATGTCACCCGGCTGGCGTGCAAATCCCGAACACCCTAGTGCGTGTTCCCAAAACCGGGGGCGGGGGACACGCATGGCGCTCACGGTTCAATAGACCGTTCCGATGGGGGCATAACGGCCGGCAGACCGGCAGGTCCCACCACCACAATGGCTCCATCCTTGAGTGATCTCAGGGTAACCTGGCGTGTCGTCGCATTCAGGGTCTGCATCGCCAGGGGCGTCCATGTGCCGCCTTGCAGCAACCACGCGGAGGTCCACCCATCCGCCCAGACAGGCAGTTCAATCGCCAGCCTGACGTTTCGCTGCGGCGTGAACACATAACCGGTCGGGTCAAACTCGTAGTCCAAGTTAACGATGTAGGCGATCAGCGCCCGGTCGCTGGCGACACTGCCGGTATACAGCCGATGGGGTTTCGGGGCGGTGAGCACTCGGGGAGAGCGGACTTGCTCCGCCCGCGAGATCACGGGGCGGAGGATCCGCATCTCGGTGTTCATGTCCTGCATCGCCTGCCATGTCTCGGCCCACCAGGCGCGCCACTGCGGGAATATGGCGCGTACATCATCGGCGGTAAGGTTCAACCCCATGCGCTGCAGCATCCGCTGGTTCTTTTCCAGATTCCGCAGGTAGGCCTGTTCCATTACCTCGGGTTTGATGTAGCGGAACCAAAGCACGCCTTTGGCTCCTTCACCCAATTGCATGTAGAGTTGTGCCCGTGTCTCTTCGGGCGAAGGGGAGGGACGCCCCGGTTTACCATTGGCCCATGCGCGTTCCCACCAGTCATGCACCCCCTGCGCCCACACCCAACTGGGCGAGGGTTCGCCGTTCCGCTTCAGGTCGCGTGTGTAGTCGACGACGGACTCCAGGAAGTTACCCCAGTAGAAAGGCGGTGTGTCTGCGGACGGCGCTCCGACGCGGTAGGCATCCATGATCGGGACATCCAATATCGGGGCAAACGCGTAGAACAAGCGCGACCGGCACAAGGTGCCCGTGATGGGGTGGTAGCCCGCTGCCCGGCGGATGGCGGTCACCCGCGCCGCCACCTGTGCGGTGGCGGGATAGGTGTAGTCCGGTTTCTCCCAGTCCGGTTCCTCACAGGCGTCCCAACCGATAACCGGTGGATCATTCCGGTAATTGTCAAAATAGGCCTGTACGGTTTCATGGAACGTGACATTCAGTTCATCGCCTTGCCAAGGCTCCGGTATGCTGATCGGCGTCATGCGATACCGCCTCAGCACATCGCGGCTGTATTGAGGATCTGTCGCCAGACCCATCACACTGGTGAACAAGCAATCAATCCCTGCCTGCTGCAGTTCCCGTCGATGCGGTTCATCGGTCCAGCTGTCGCTGCTTTGCCAGACGCCAATCGGAAAGCGGGGATCCACCAGCGTGCGGGACCTCATGGTCAGTACGGGTTTGTCGGTCATATCGCGTGCGGTCAGTTCCCACAGGGCCAGTTCACGCACAGGGACCGCCGAAAAGGGACGCACCTCTGTCCTGGAGACCGCCCCTGGATGCAGTACGTCAGGAACAAATACCGCATCCAAACTCTGCCCATTCACGGCGAGTGTTTCCGGGCGATAGGTCATCCATGGGTGGTCGTTACGGACATACACAACAAGCCGATCCGCTTCACGGTACGCATAGCTGATCGCAAGTCCCCGTTCCGTGTGCATCGGATGCCGATATTCCTGCCGGCTGCCGTTGGCGTCGACCAGTGACACGCGTATCGGACCACCATCCGCCGGCAACACATGCGATGTCACACACACCTCCACGACCCCCATGCCATCAGGAGGGATTGTTTCCGGCCGCTGTCTCCACCACCAGGCCTTCCGCTCACGCAGCAGCATATCAATCGGTGCGTCGCCAATGAACAGGTCTGTAATCCGTAGTGATGTGCCGGAACGGTTGTCGACCCGCAGGTACAGGACACCGCCCATCTCCTGCAGCAACGGAGCCTTCTCACGTATGTTCGGACTCGCGACACCCCGTGCAAAGTCAGATCGGGACACCCGCCACTCGGGCGCGGCCACCGAAGCAGCGGCAATCCCGCTCAGCAGGACCAGCGGTACGACGGGCAATAGATGCGTGATCTCCATGGCAGACTCCTGATGTCATCAATGCGTGCTGTTAGCGCCAAGCCTCTGTCTCATTGTAGACCACCAAGCCGTTACATCCGACATCCGCATACAGCTATGTGTGCGTCACTTCATATCAGTCGCCGGTCCCCGCCCGTCGGCATCGGTAGCTTCCAACCACCGTGAGAAGAACTGCGGACATTGGGCATTGTGCAGGCGTGAAGCAGGGATTGCTGACTGCGGGCGTGAACCTATCACCGCGTCGGGCCGTTGAGTGATCTCTGCACTCCAGACCCGCAGCCTGCGATAGGAGACACCATGAACTATTCACCACCTGGCCGATACGTATGGGACGCCTGGTATATGCCGCAAGACGGTAAGGTCCACGCGTTCTTTCTCCAGGCGCGCCGATCAGACGGCCTGTCGGACGGTGATGAGGCACACATCGGCCATGCGGTTTCTACAGACCTGGTGCACTGGCGTACATGCACCGATACTGTCGGTCCTGACCCGGTGAACCCGATTGATGATGGGCAGCCATGGACCGGTTGCGCCGTGTGGCATGATCACCGGGCGTGGATGTTCTATACGATGCGCGGTTCGGCGACCCAACTGCGTGAACAACACATCGGTTTGGCGCACAGTCAGGATCTGGTTCACTGGTCACGCGCGGCAGGCAACCCGATTCTGTCTCCAGATCCGCGGTGGTACGCCACTTCCGCCAGTCCGGTACCGGGAGTGCTTGACTGTCGCGACATGCTAGTCGTCCGCGACACGGAGAGAAACCGTTGGTTGGGTTTCTTCGCCACGCGCGTTCCTGGCGAAGAGTTGCCGCACACGTCAGCGATCGGCTGTGCGTGGTCCGAAGACCTAATGCAATGGAATCAGTTGCCGCCTGCGTTTGTACCTGGCACGATGGCCTGTGTGGAGGTGCCGGATGTATTTGAACTCAACGGCTTGTGGTACATGACATGTCTGACCGGCCACATCTACGGGAACCGGGACGTGTTCACAGATCCAAACATCACGCATGGGACTGTGTATGCGTATGCCAACCGGCCTGAGGGCCCCTACCGACTGCCTTCTGACGACAACGTGCTGATTGGTGCGCGTTACACAGCGCCGATAAGCTGCCGGTCGGTGCTGTTTGAAGGAGAGCGCTACATGCTGTACACCGACCGCGAACGGTCTCCGCGCAGCGACACCGGCCATCTGACATTTGGCACGCTCACGGCACCGAAACGGGTCCACGCTTCAGGCGACGGCACACTTCAACTGATGTATTCCAGCCGAATGGAGGCGTGCGCTTCCGACGGCTGGTTCACCCCCGAGTCGTGGGGCCTCGATGATCCGCATCCCTGGGGACAGATCTGGCCGTTGCGCTCTTGTGCGTGGCGCGTCGGCGGCCACGGACCCGACGCCTGTACCGAACACGTCATCCATGGAACGTCACAGTCGGGGTGGAGCGTTCTGCTGGCGCACTGCCCGGTGACTGACGCGATTATCGAATGCGATATCCGGATGGATCGCTGCGCCAGCGCAGGCATCCTGGTTCATGCAGTAAACCACATGCAGGGTGCGGTTGTCGCCATTGATACCCAGCGAGGTGAGGTGGTGTACACCGACGCACCCCGATTCGAGTTTGTGGAGGCGCGCTGCACGGCTATACCGGCTGATGGGTGGCGTCGGCTCCGCGTAGTTTTGCGGCAGGAACACGTCGAAGTCTACATGGACGACTCCCTGCGTCTCACGTTCACCCGGTATACCGGCATCGGCGGCGACATCGGGCTGTATGTTGACAGAGGTCACGCCATGTTCCGGCGGTTCCGGGTGCGGCAACTGGCGTTGCCCAGTGAAGAGCCCGAAGGAGGCTGAGATGAAACCAAATGTGCTGCTCATTCTGGCTGATGACCTTGGCTGGATGGACACATCGCTGTATGGAAGCCGCTACTACCGTACTCCCAACATAGACGCCCTGATGCGGTCGGGCGTCCGGTATACCGATGCGTACTCCGCCAATCCACTCTGTTCACCCACGCGCGCCAGCATACTGACGGGCATGTACCCGACCCGGTTCGGATTCACCGCACCCAACGGCCATCTCGCCCAAGAGGTACTGACGCCATCCATGCCGAAACAGGCGCCGCCCCGTTTTCGAGCGGTGCAGGCGCCTTCGTCTACGCGTCTGCCTTTGGAGGCTGTCACACTGGCCGAGATGTTTAAACAGGCCGGTTATGCCACCGCCCATTTCGGCAAGTGGCATCTCGGATGGCCGCCGTATGACCAGAAGGCGCAGGGATTTGATACGGTAGCCCCTGGCGGCAGTTATCCGGGTCCTCCCAGTTTCTTATCCCCATGGAAGATGCGCGACTACGCAGATGGAGCGCCCGGAGAGCATATCGACAACCGGTTGACCACAGAAGCCGAACACTTTCTGGAAGCGAATCGGGACGCGCCCTGGTTCATGGCGTTTTGGACGTTTTCGGTACATGCGCCGTTTCAGGCTGAAGCCGCCCGCATCGAGGCGGAACGCAGCCGTGTTCCGAGCTCCGGAGACCAACGCAACCCGATCATGTCCGCAATGATCGGCGCCATGGATGACGCCATCGGTCGCCTGATGCTGGCGCTAGATCGTCTGGAGCTGACGGCCAATACCATCGTGCTGTTCGTCTCTGACAATGGCGGGAACATGTACGACCGGGTCGAAGGGATGCCTCCAACCAACAACGCGCCGCTGCGCAGCGGTAAGGGCAACATCTACGATGGCGGCGTGAGAGTTCCGATGTCCATCAGTTGGCCGGGACGTGTTCCCCCGGGCCGTGTCAGCTCAGAGCGGGTCATGAGTATCGACATAGCCCCCACATTGCTGGAACTGGCGCGCATACGGCAGCCGGCAGGCGTCCGGTTCGACGGTTTCAGTCTGGCGCCGACGCTTCATGGGAAACCGCTCAAGCCTCGTACGCTGCATGTTCATTTTCCCCACTATGTACCGGCAACCGGCAATCTGCCCGCATGTGCTGCGTATCAGGACCAGTGGAAACTAATCCGCTTCTTCGCGGACAACCCGGACCAGAGCGACCGGCTGGAGCTGTACGACCTGCGCCGTGACCCAGGTGAGACCGTAAACCTCGCATCTAGACAACCCGGCCAGGTCTCAGCGATGAACAAGAGCATCGACATCTTCTTGCGCCAAACCGGCGCGCTGACGCCGTTTGCCAATCCGAACTACCAATACCGGTTGCGTGAGCAACCGTGAAACACACAGCACACAGGACGGTTGACACTCAGACAGCCGCAAGATACCATACATCTGGTATCTGTCTACCTTAAGGCGGTGATTCGATGAAAAAATCCGGAGCGCAGTTCGATGTCGTCAGCATCATCGTGCTGGCTGTTGGACTGGTCATGATGGTGGTCTTTGTCGTGCTGGGCAACAAGATGATGCCGGTTGCCGGCGGAGCCGCTCCGGCTGCCCCTGCGGCCCCATCGGCCGCTGCGCCGGGAACCCCGGCCATGACGATGCCCGGCATGCCCGCTGCATCGGGAGCCGCCGCTCCAACACCCAGCAGTTCCAGTTCAGACGATGAAGATGCGCCGAGCATGAAAAAGCGCGGAGCCGCAGGGGACGAGTAGGCACATACGCTGTCCCGCATCTTTTGAATGCCCTGTCAGCCCAGGCTGACAGGGCATTCCGCATTGCTTACCAGGCAGGCCGGTATAGAGCCAAGTACAACGCCACAGCCGCCTCTCCCCGGGACACCTGAGCGCCATCCGCAGCGTTGACCACGCGCTGGACCGCACGCAAGCGGATCGACTTGATCGGATCGGTATCCGGTACCAGACGCTCAACAGCCCTCAATAACGTCGCCCGATCCACCACGGCCGATGCATCGCCATCCAGAGTGAGCCCGTCTCCAGCAGCGATTGATCTCAGCTGTGCAAAAGTCTCATGGATCCATGTGCGTCCTTCTGGACGGTTCAGGCAGAGGAACCATCGCGCCATCTGTTCGGTTGTTAGCGCGCCATCCGGATCGCAGCGCTCTTCTGCAATCACACCGCGTATGGTCAGGAACTGCACCGCCTTGCGCCGTATCCCGGCCGCCGGCAGATCCGGGTGGAACGCCAGCAGCACATCGTCGTTCAGCATCATCTCCTGAACGGCGTGTACCGGCACCTGTTTGGCTGTCATACCGCCCAGCGCCATTAAGGCGGCCGCCGCCCCGGCGGCCTGCCCCATATTCATGCGCACTGGCTCCATGCGGAGCGTGCCGTAGCCGACATGCGTACCCGAAACGGCTGTACTGACCAACAGATTGCCGGGTCCAGAACGGGGAACCATCACTCCCCAAGGAACGGAATACCACGGCGTCTGGCGGAACAGCCAAAACTCGCCCTCTCCCATGTCAGGCGTGGTCCAGTCCGTCTTCCGGTGAACCGCATGTGAGTCCATGGGATAGTCTCCAATGGCCACAGCATCTTCACGCGGCCACACGCGAGCCAGCCAGACATCAGACTGATCCATGGTAACCATGCCGTGCAGGCGTCGAGCGCCACGGACATACAACACATGGGGTGTGTTGTCATTATCGGGATACTCATCCTCCGCCAACCCGATGTGCGTTAGTCCCATCACATTCTGCATGTAGTACAGGTATCCCCGCGCATGGTCACGGTACCGGCGCGCCACGGCGTCACGCTCCCGCTGGGTCATTGATATCCATCGATGGTTGATCTCCTGCAGACCATTGCCTTGGGGATGCTGGTTCATCTCCAACTTGCTGCCCGGGAAACGACCATACAGATGGGCCCATGACTCGCGGAATGGGGGGGTGTGTTGATAGTTCGCCGGATCGTAGTGCGGAGGCATCGGGATCATCGGCGCTTGATTTCCTTCGCCAAAGTCACGCAGCGCCAACAAGTAGGCGAAAGACTGAAGCTTGTTGTCACCCCGTCCGGTACTTCCGGGCAGATACAGATCCGCCGCCCTGTCCAGGATGATGTGTCCTGCATGCGGTTCTCGTTCCGATCTGGGTTCTCGGCCATACCGGAACGGCGTACCGGCTAACGGGAGCAGCGCCCCATCCAGCGTTGCGTCGATCCACACCTTACCGGTTACGCACACGGATCGGCCGTCCCGCAGCGACCGGAAGCGTGCCGAAAGGATGCGCCCTTGGTCTACTTGCACGGAGTCAACGCGCCAAGGGGCCGCCAGATGGATGTTGGGGTGGCGTCTGACCAACTGTTTGATAATCCGAAGCGCCACTTTTGGCTCGTAAGTCAGTCCGTTTCCCGTGCCGTAGTGCTGTACGACCAATCGACGGAACTCGTCGAACAAGCCATTGGCCCGTGCCGGCACGCGCAAGTCGGTCGCACTGACACCGTTGCTGATCATGCCGCCCGGCTGTGTGCTGTCCTCGATCAGCAATACACGCACCCCTCGGCGTGCTGCAGAGACAGCCGCGCCGACACCGGAAGCGCTTCCACCGACAACCACGACATCATAAGGTTCCGTGACCACCGGCGTATCATACAGCCGCTCTGACAGTACCTCGCGGGATGCGGACATACCGGTGATACGGTACTGATGTATCGTTCCCGGTCGAACGCCAGTGTCGCGGAAATGGCCTGATACCTGTTCTATCGTGGCAATCTCCTGTCCGTCCCGCTCAAGTTTAAGCGGCGGCGTTTGCTGCCCCCAATACACAACAATCGCCTTGTCATCTTGGGCCAGCGGCTCAAACCAGGGGGAAGCCCAGGTCGGCGCGCCTCCAGTGATCACCGCGGCAACGGTCAGCCATATGTGTCGCAGACGCATCGTTCGCTCCTATTAGCATGTGCTGAGGTGGCATCCGACATGGGACTGATGCCACAATGGTTATTACTGACAGGTTAACAAGGAGGCGCATGCGATGTACAGGTCACTGCGTGCCGGCGTACTGACGGCCACACTGGCTATTGGGTTAGTGACGACCGCTTGTACCGCCCCGTGGGAGCGTGTGACGGGTACGTGGAACGGGGACCCACCCGTGACTGATAACGGTGTGTTGGCGAAATACGTACAGACACCGGATCCCATTCAGCAATGGACTATATCATCACAGGACTCCAGCGTTCTGTCAATGACCGTCACATCAGGGACATGGCATGGGACGACCTGGACGCATCAGGTGATGGTCATCAAACCGCGCGAACTGCGGCCGAACAGCCCGGCGGTTTTATGGATCACGGGTGACGGAGCCGGCCGGGGAGCCGAGGGCGCGTTGATGCGCTTGCTTGCTGACAGAGCCGGAGCGGTGGTTGCGGTTCTGGGTAATGTGCCTTGTCAACCGTTGTTTGACGGCCTGCGTGAGGATGCGCTCATCGCGTTCTCGTTCGCCCGCTTTGCGGAAACCGGTGATACCACTTGGCCTGCCTTGCTGCCCATGACACGGGCCGCGGTCTACTCTATGACAGCCATCCAAGAGGCGGTAGAGAAGACTTGGGCGATAAAACTCCGGTCATTTCTGGTTACCGGCGCATCCAAGCGGGGTTGGACAACCTGGCTGACGGCGGCTTGCGACAAACGAGTGACCGCTCTGGCGCCCATTGTATATGACAACCTCGGTCTGGCTCAACAGATCGCCCTGCAGAAACGGGCGTATGGTACGACCAGCGAGCAGATCCATGACTACAGCAGCTTGAACTTGACGGAGATGTTTGACACAGAAGCCGGCAAGGAACTGGTGCGTATAGTAGACCCGCTGAGTTACCGAAGCCGACTGACGCAGCCAAAACTGATCATCAACGGCGCCAATGACCCTTACTGGGTGTTTGACTCGGCCCGTCTCTACCTGGATCACCTGAAGGGTCCCACGACGATCACCATCGCACCCAACGCAGGGCATGGTCTCAACAACGCGTACGAGCGGGTCGTATCCGGTATCGCCGCGCTGCACAGGTCTGTGATAACGAAAAAGACACTGGTTGCACCCCAGCTCTTCACCTCCAGGGACGGCAACAGGCTGAAAGTGCGATGTACCGTCCCGGTTCCTGCAATCAGTTGTCAGTTGTGGTACACCGTTCACGAGTCCCGTGATCTGCGCCAGGCCGTACTGAAGAGCATGCCGATGACCGGTGATCGGTCCAAAAAGACCTTTGAGACGGTGCTTGATCTGCCGACACCGGGACAGACGCTTGGGTTCTACGCCGATGTGACCGCACAGATGGATGGGATTTCCTATACCGTGTCATCCACCCCTGTCGTGATCCCGTAGCCACAGTGAACGAGCCTGCGTATCGCTAATGACCACTCAAGATACACCATATGCTATTGAGTCGCTGTCACTTGACACGATCGACGCCGTCGCCGCCATAGACGCCCAATGCTTTCCGCGTCCTTGGAGGCGGTCCACATATCAGTCTGAGTTGAGTTTCGGGCCGGCCCGGTATGTCGTCGCACTCGACGCAGACGGGTCGGTCTGTGGATTCGCAGGCATGTGGGTGGTTTGCGACGAAGCTCACGTCACCAAAATCGCCGTGGATCCCCGGCGCCGCAGATGTGGCGTGGGACGCAGGCTACTCAGCTACCTGATTGAGCTGGCCAATGCGGAAGGATGTACATTCATCTATCTGGAGGTTGCGGTTGGCAACACAGCAGCTCAGAACCTGTATCATTCATTAGGGTTTGTCACCAAAGGCATCAGAAGCAACTACTATGCGTCTACAGGAGAAGACGCGCTTGTGATGGACCGCACGCTCACGCCCAACTCCGCAGCCGAGGAACGCTGATGCTGGTACTGGGTATAGAAACCAGTTGTGACGACACGTCTGTAGCACTGCTTGAGGACGGCCGCCGCATATTGGCCAACCGCACCGCCTCGCAAGTAGACCTCCACGCACTGACCGGCGGGGTCGTTCCTGAAGTCGCTGCACGCCATCATGTAGAACAGATCATCGCACTGGTCGAATACGTCGTACGGGAATGTGCGCTGCGTCTGCATCAGATAGATTTGATTGCGGTCACCAACAGGCCTGGACTGGTCGGTTCGCTGATGGTTGGCGTCAGCGCTGCCAAGGCACTGGGCTGGATGATTCAGCGACCGGTGATACCGGTTCACCATCTGATGGGACATATGGCCGCAGCCCGCTTGGCCGACTCCTCGTTAGAGTACCCGTACATATGTCTGGTAGTATCGGGAGGGCACACGGAACTACATCACGTGATGTCGCCAGTACACGGTCACGTTCTGGGACGCACACGCGACGATGCGGCCGGCGAGGCGTTTGATAAAGCCGCGCGCATGCTGGGGTTGGGATACCCGGGAGGTCCCTTGATCGACCGTGCCGCACGCGACGGACGGGCAAACGCATTCACACTGCCCCGCGCCTGGTTGGAGGAGGGGAGTCTGGATTTTAGTTTCAGCGGTGTCAAGACGGCGTTATGGCGCCGACTTCAGTCTGGTGAACCGGTTACCGTCGCCGATGCTGCCGCTGTGTTTCAGGAAGCCATCGTTGATGTGTTGAGCATCCGGCTGCTGGATGCTTCAGAACGTAGCGGCGTCCCCCGGGTTGCGATCTGCGGTGGCGTAGCGGCCAACAGCGCATTGAAAGCGCGTATTCAAGAGATGGCCACAGCCCGCGGTGTGCATGCCGTAGCGCCACCGCTGTCTCTTTGCACGGACAACGCCGCAATGATCGCGGCTGCAGGATGGGAGCAGTATCAGGCGGGTGCTGTTGGCTCGCTGTCGTTCGATGTGATTGCGTCCGAAGCGCTTTCGTGGTCCGGTTGACCTGACGGATCGTCCGCCTCTACCGTTTGCGCCGTCTCCGTCTCTTCGACCGGCGGCGATACCGCAGACGGTAACGTCAGGTGAGGATAGACATGGGTTATCATTGCCCATATGCACGCCGTTACCGGGATAGCCAGCAACATACCCCAGATGCCCATCAGCTGGGATCCCACAACCAGCGCCAGCACGCTGGCGAGTGGACTTAAGCCGGCCGATCCGCCCGCCAGTCGGGGCGTCACCACCTGGTCGAAGACGAAGTTACTGACGGCGCATGCGCCTACCACGACTAATGCGTATTGCCATGAGTAAGCAGGCACATCCCAAATCCACAACACGGTATGCGCATCCGTGTAAAACGCGACCGCAGCCGACACGCTCATGGTTGTTAACGAACCGATATACGGAACGATGTACAGTGCGGCGGCCATCATACCCAGCACCAGCCAGAATCGAACTCCCAGCACGTAGAACAAGACACCTACGGTGCTTCCATACAGTAGAGCGGTCAGACCGATCCCTCTTAAATAACCGGACCACACGCCTCCCAAGATACCCACAACTGTCGTCAAGGAGGTTTGGCGGGTTGGTGACGCCACATGCACCCACCACCGGCGCAGCCGCGGCATGTCAACCAGCGTGAAGACCGTAATGATGGGACAGATGACAAACCAGATGGCGCTGGCCAGCAACCCGGTGATGGTGTTAGCCAGACCGCCAGCGAGTTGTCCGATATACTGTGACACCGGACCGGATACTTGCTTGGCTATCTCGTCGGTGGAAATGCCGAGTCGATCCAATTGAGGCGCCAGCTTTTGCAGTTCGGCCGTAATGTACTGCTCTCCATCCGTCAACAAATACCGGGTGTACGAAGGCAACAACCTGGAGAGCATACGCACCTGCTCCGCTGCCGGAGGAGCCAGCAACAGCAAAGCGCCCGCAATGAACGCTGCCAGGATGCTGACACAGATCAGTATGGAGACGGCTCGGGGAACACGCCGGCGCTCCATGGCGCTGACAGGACGGTCCATCAGAACCGCCAGACCGATGGCGAGACCCACCGGCACCAGGGCGTCTCGGCTGGTAAACAGGACCCATAAACCCACGCACAAGCCTGCAATATAAGCAGTCAGGCGAAATACAATCAGGGGCATGGTCTCAGATCGCCCGTTGGCAAGGGGAGAACAGGGCCGGTGGAACTCTCCGCACGGCCCTGCATCATGTGATTAGGCCTCAGTCGTCTCGGCGGCGGGCGCCGATGCGTCTGCGGCTGGTTCGTCGGCGGCAGCCCGGGCGCTACTGCGGACCGTAGC
>CAZHSN010000008.1:5160-41062 GCA_964535125.1 uncultured bacterium | reverse complement strand
ACGGCGCAGATCACGTTGTACATTCGTCAGGTAGGCGATGACCTCCTGCGGAAACGACAACGCGAAAAACAACCTCATGTCAGCAGCCGTTCCCGGAGCATTACCAGCGCGGTCTGCGTGGCGCGCCACTTGATGGTGGAGCGTTGACCGCCGTAGTTCATGCGTTCCGCTGCGGCGCCATCAGGTCCGTCCACGGCGATCCAGACAGTGCCCACGGGTTTATCCGGCGTGCCTCCATCGGGCCCGGCCACACCCGATATGGCCACGGCCCAGTCGGTGCCAAACCGCTGGCGCGCTCCCTGTGTCATGGCCAGCACCACCGGTTCGCTGACCGCACCATGTGTCTCCAGCGTCTCGGCCGGAACACCCAAGGGGTCTTGCTTCACCTGGTTACTGTACGCGATGACGCCACCCTTAAACACAGCGGATGCGCCGGGAACGTCCGTGAACCGGCTGCCCAACAGCCCTCCGGTGCAAGACTCAGCTACAGACACCCATTGATGCCGTTCCATCAGCAGACGCACCACAACGCTTTCCAGCGTTTCCTCATCCACGCCGTATACGGCGTTACCCAGGCGTGCGCGGACCTCCTGTTCCATCGCATCCAGTAGAGGCAACGCGGCGTCGGGGTCTGCGGCTGCGGCCGAGAGCCGGAAATGCACTTCACCCAGCTTGGCGTATGGCGCAACGGTGGGATTGGCGCTTTCCAGAAGCGCTCCGAGTTTCTCGGCCGCCAGCGCCTCTCCCATGCCGCATACGCGCAGCATCCGGGAGAGGATCACCTGCTGACCGGCGTTCACGCGCCGCAGCTCCGGAAGCACCTGTTGATCAAACATGGGGATCAGTTCGTTCGGTGGTCCGGGAAGCGCGAAAATCCGCTTATCTACCTGCCGGACCATTAACCCGGGAGCGGTACCGTTTGGGTTGTCGATGGGTACAGCGGACACGGGACGCTGAGCCTGCAGGTACTGGCTGCTGGTCAGTGGATAGTTGCGGCGCGCAAACAGCGCTTCCAGCATGGCGCGCAGCTTCGGGTCTTCAATCAGCGGTTCGCCTATCGCCTCGGCGATCCCCTGGCGCGTCAAGTCATCGGGTGTGGGGCCCAGGCCCCCAATGGTGATGACCGCATCGGATCGATCCAGCGCGGTGCGCAACACAGCCACCAGGCGCTGCAGGTTGTCGCCTACCGTCTGGCGGTACAGGGCCCTGCAACCGGCTTCGGGCAGGCGGGCGGCGATGTACGCCGCATTGGTGTCGGTGATCTGCCCCATCAGCAGCTCGGTGCCTACGGATACAATCTCTACAACCATACGGTGAGTGTGGATGGTCCTTTCACAGTGACCGGCGCCGCAGGGCGCACAGCGCCGGTGTTCATCTATACTGTGACACAAACAGAAAACGGTCCGACCGATGACGGTCGGACCGTTCGCCTTGGCTACAGACCGAAGATCTGCGCCACGCTGCCAATCTGCGCGGCCAGCATATGATACTGCCCGGACATGGTGTACACAGACAGCCCGATGCTCGCGCAGACCAGAAGCCACTCCCCAATCCGGGGACGGTTTCGGACTCGGACATTCCGAGTCACCTCGTCCTGGTAGAGAGCCATTCCAACATCCCTCTTTTCCCCCCAACGAGGGGGAATCGAGGGGTCGCGCCCTGAGAGGCTTCCCGGCCCAAGGTACCACCAGTATAGCACATGCGCGCGCCACTAATGCAAGGGTATGACACCGGCAGTTTGCAAGGGCTCTTGCCGGTAAACTTTAGGCGGTGGCGACCGATTCAGACTATTGGTGTATGACGCGTGCGCTTCGTGTTTAAACACGTGGAGCGCGACGCCGCCAACGGAGCGACAGATACTGGAAGCATCCGAACAATGATCATCAGCCGGCGCATTACCGGAGCGATCGCATTGACTTTCGCGATCGTTCTGGCCGTCTCGTACAGCATACACAACCGGCACTTTGGCGCGTCTGCCAGGCAGGCAGACGCGCGTATGTGCGTGTATGAAGCGCATAACGCGCAGATCAACGTCGCCCAGCATATTGAGCGAATGGGGATCGAGGCGCTGGACTTTGCCCATTGGACGGATACCTGGCGCTTTGCTCGCGGCAACTCACCGGAACTCGCGGGATCACTGCTGACCCGATATGATCTGCAGCGGTTGCACATGGACGCCGCCTTGGTGCTGGGTTTGGACGGCAAATTGCTGCACAGAGTTACCGGTTCACCTCAGTACCCGGTTGATGCCCTGTTGCGCATGATCAAGCCGTTGCTGACCGATACACAGGTGGAGTCGCATGCCGGGCTGCTCCCGGTGCAAGGAGCTATCCACGCGGTGGCCTGTCGGGCGATCCGCACCAGCACCGGTGGCGGTCCTGTGGCCGGTTGGATCCTGTTTGCCCGGGAAGTCACCCCGGAGGTCCTGGCCGCCATACAACAGTCGTTATCTCCGGAAACGCGCGTTCGGTTGTACGAAGGACAGGTACAGAATCCCGGCGTGCAACAGACAGAGGGCATGCTGGTTGGTCACCGGTCGGTGGTGTCGCTTATGCGGAACCACCCAGTCAGCCAGGAAGTACGCGTCCCCACCCTGATGCAGGCGTTCACAACGCGCATCAGCCGGGCGATGCTAGTCTTCTCGCTGGTGCTGGGGTTGGTCGCCACAGCGGTGCTATGGTTCCTGTTGAACCATCAACTGCTGCAGCGACTGCAGACGCTGCACCGGTATGTCAGCGCCATCCGGCCGGATGCGCTTCCCGACAATACCCTGGATGTACACGGGTCGGACGAGTTGGCCACGCTCACTCAGGACGTGAACCGGCTGATCGAGCGGTTGCGCACACATGAGTTGTGGTGGAACCGGCACACTGAGGACGTGCGCTTTTCGGTGGAGTACTACCGCAGCTATTTTGATGATTCACCGGTAGGTATCTATGTGGTGTCGCGTGACGGTCACTTTCTGGACGCCAATCGGGCAGGTATTGAACTGCTGGGGTACCCTCGAGACCGGCTGATCGGTATGACGGTGTTCGACGTGGCAGATCCAGAAGACCACGAGGCCAGTCGCCGGATGTTGGCCGCTGACCAGCGAGACTCCATCGAGAGCGGCTTGATGCGCGCCCGTACCGCGGACGGCGGAGAGCGTCAGCTGGTCATCCGGATGGTACGCATGGATGACGGGCGCATCCTGGGGTATGCATCCGATGTGACCGAACTGATGGCTGCGCGTGATCAGGCGCAGGAGGCCGGAAGGCTCTACACAACACTGTTCGAACAGATCCCATCGGGTGTGGCCATAGTCGAGGCGATCCGGGATTCGTCAGGTGCGATGGCCGATCTACGTCTGGTCCAGGTCAATCAGGCGTTTCGGCGGGCCTATAAGCAGCCTGTGGATGCGCTGATCGGTCAGCCGATCACGCAGTGTATTGCGACGCTTGGCCACCAGTGGGTGGACCGCTGCGATGAGGTCCTGCGTACCGGGCTGCCGAAATGGGTGGAAGAGCACCTCGACCTGGTCGACGCCTGGTTGCGTGTCACCCTGTTTCCCATTGGGGACGACCGGGTTGTGATGGTGTTCATGGATACCACCGCCTATCATGAGGCGGTGGCCAGAGCGCATGCCGGCGAACAACGCCTGCAACGGCTGGCGGACATGTCATCGGATGGCGTCTGGGACTGGGACCTGACCTCCCAGAGCGTCTATCTCAGCCCCAGCCTGTTGGCGATTACGGGGTACAGACCCGGTCAACTGCCCACGCGCATGAGGCCGCTGGGGGATCGGCTTATTCATCCGGAGGACCGATCCAGCCTGAACCAGGCGATGGAAGCGGTGCGCGGCACTTCACAGGTGTTCTCGCATACGGTGCGCTTCCTTCGGGCGGACCGCACGGAGCGATGGGTGCTGCTTCGCGGCGCATATGAATACAACGCAGAAGGCGCGCCACAACGGATCTTCGGTACGGTGACCGACCTGACGGCCAGCCGGCACGCGATCGCTGCAGCGCGCGAGTCGTCGCGCCGTTTCCGCGAGTTAATGGAGCATGTGCGCATGCTTGCCGTCATTATTGACCGCACGGGCCGGGTCACGTTTGCGAACGACTATCTGGCGGAGGTTACCGGTTATACCCGCGCCGAGCTGGTGGGATCCTGCTGGCACGAGCTGTGCGTGCCTGAGCCGACCCGCAGCCTGATTGCAGAGAAGTTCCGCGACGGACTTCAGGAGGCTGATCTGCCGTTGACCTATCAGAACCCCATCATCACCAAGGATGGCAGGCAGCGTGAGATCGTCTGGGACAACACGATCCTCCGGACGGAGGATGGAAGCCTGGAAGGCGTCGCCAGTCTGGGACGCGACATCACCGATCAACTGCAGATGGAAGCGCGGTTGAGGCAGGCCCAAAAGATGGAGGCGGTAGGACAACTGGCTGGCGGCGTGGCGCATGACTTCAACAACATTCTGCAGGTGTACACCGGGTACATCGGCTTCATCTTGTCGCGGTTGAAGGAGGACGAATGGCCGTATCAGGAGATGCAGATGCTCAACGACGCCACGGAACGCGCCGCGGCGCTGGTGCGCCAACTGCTGACCTTCAGCCGTCAGGACGGGGCGCATCGGGAGCCGGTTGATCTGGAGGCCGTTTCGCGCGGTTTTCTGAAGATGCTGCGGCGCGTGATCGGTGAACAGATCGATATCCGAGTCGACATCCCCGCACCATTGCCTTTGGTGATGGCCGATACCGGCCAGATTGAGCAGCTGCTGATGAACCTGTGCGTCAATGCGCGGGACGCGATGCCATGCGGCGGGCAGATCACCATATCCGTGCGTGAAGACGCCATTCCTCAGGCCACCTGGCGCAGCGACGACGCACCGGTGGGAGCGCCTGCGGTATGCATCCGGGTCAGTGACACAGGCCATGGTATCCCGCCGGACATCGTTAACCGGCTGTGCGATCCCTTCTTCACCACCAAGGAAGTGGGTAAAGGAACCGGTCTGGGGCTGGCCACGGTGTACGGGATTGTGTTGCAGCACCAGGGAGCCCTGACGGTGGACAGCGCACCCGGGATGGGGGCGACATTTGCGGTGTACCTGCCGGTAACATCCGGTGCGCCGGACGGCGCCCCGGTTGCCCGCACAGCCGACGCCGCGATATCCCGGCGTGCTGGAGAGGTGTTGGTCGCCGAGGACGAGCAGATCGTGCGGGATCTGGTCTGTCAGGTGCTGAGGGATGCCGGATACCGCGTTCACGAAGCGACCGACGGCGTGGAGGCGATCGAAACGCTGGAGCGGCTGGTGGATACGCTGGATGTCGTGCTGTTGGATGCCGTCATGCCCAAGAAGGGCGGGCGTGCTGTATATGATCGGGCGCGTGCGCTGCGGCCCGATCTGCCGGTGTTGTTTATGACCGGTTACAGCTTCAGTCCGCTGGACGGCGAGCAGATAGCCGATAACGAAGTCGCTGTGCTGCAGAAACCGTTCACTACCGATGAACTGTTGGAACAGATCGACGCCGTCCGGCGCCGATGTGCCGGCGATCAGCAGGCGTAACGGCCCATCTCCTCCGGTGAGCCGTCGGCGCCGATCAGAAACACAATCTGTACATCGGCGCCTCTCAGCCGCTGCACCATGAGTAACGCTCCGCTGCGGCGTAAACGGCTCTTCATCACGGCGTCACGCTCATCTTCTGCGAACAGCGTCTGAGACTCGCGCGGCGCCGGTTCGGTGCGCACCACCCGATAGCTGTCTTGGTTTACCGCCATGGCGGGGTGTCGGGCAGATACTGCGTGAACGCATCCAACAGTCGCTGCTGGTATTCGCCGGCGAACGTCCCGTTCAGGAAGCGCGTGCAGCCTTCGTCCAGGAACTCCTGCCAGGACTGCTCCTCGTGACCGGGATTGATGGGGAAGAAGAGCGCCTGATTGGCGCACGCGGCCTTATAGTCGCCCAATGCGTCACCGATCATCAGTACATGTGCTGCGTCCCAGCGGTCGCCCATCGCCATGCGCAGGTGTTCGGTTTTGCTTCCCACCTCCTGGCCGCAGATGGCGTCCACATACCGGGCGATGTCGTGTTCTTCCCATTCGCGTTGGAGCGCTTCGCCGGGAGTGGCTGAACAGACGATGCACTGGGCGTGTTCGGCCAGCCGTTCCAGGCTTTCACGCACACCCGGGAACGGCGGTACATCGTGCACCATGTGTGCGACGGCATCGTTTACCGCCTGTGACCAGCACAGCGCTTGTTGCAGCACCGCGTCTCCCGTTCTCTCCGCTTCCGCCTTCAGTGTGTTATTGGCCAGTTTCGTCTCACGGCCGCACCACTCGCGCAGGCTGTCTGCGGTGGGGATCACCGCTCCCCGGCGGATCACTTCCGGACGTTCACGCAGCAGGTCGAACGTCATCAGCAGCGCAGGAAAGCGGTTGATGCCGCGCCAGTGGCTGTACAGGTTCACAAATTCGGCGGCTTCGCGGGCATACTTGCTGACCGGCTGCAATCCCCAATGGGCGATAATGTTCGGGATAAAGCACTCCTTATGCTTGATCTCCATGGTGTCAAACGCGCATCCGTCCGAGTCGATGCCTACAAGATACGGACGCGTCTTCACCAGTTGCTGTACGGGCACGCATGTACCAGTCATTCTGTTCTCCTTGCGTCGCGCACTTCGGCGCTTACAGTCGAAACGGGTTGAAGTTGGTGCTGTGATCGAAGTAGTCTTCCGATTCCGCTCGCTTCAACGCCCGGCTGATGGTGCTGGTCAGTGGCGTCACCAGCGCTTCATATCCAACCTTAACCAGGTAGTTCCAGACGATTACCTGCAGGATCAACGCTTTGGGCCAGACGCCGGCGAACGCCAGGGTGCTGAACAGCACGCTGTCGAACAGCTGTCCGGCGACGGTGCTGGTGATGAACCGTCCCCAGGCGTGCCGACCCTGCTGCCACACTTTCATTTTAGCCATGACATAGGCGTTTACGAACTCGCCGACCAGAAACGCGATCAAACTGGCGGCGACGATACGCGGCGTCTGTCCCAGAATGGTTTGGAATGGTTCCTGCATATCCCAACCCGGCGCGGCCGGCATCGCCACTACCAGCGCGAACATCAGCGCGGCGAGTATGTTGGCGATGAATCCGATCCAGATCACGCGGCGGCTGCGGGCGTATCCGTACACTTCGACCAGAATGTCACCGAAGATGTAGGACAACGGGAACAGCAGCGTTCCGCCGTCGATATCTACCGGCAATCCGATCGGCAAACGCAGCGCCTTGATGGCGCACAGGTTGCTGACCAGCAGCACCACCACGAACATGACCGTAATCAGATCGAAGTACCGGTACGGATGCCGAGGGGTAACCGGCTCCGAGTTCATTCAGCCAGCCTCTCACGCGCTAAACCGATCTGCGACGCGACCGCCGTGGGAGCGGTTCCGCCCTCCGAACGCCGTGCGGCCATCACTGCGGCATGCTGCAGCCTTTGCGGGCAGTCATCGCCTATTTCCGGGCTGAACATGCGCAGTTCATCGGCGCTCAGACTCTCCAGCGTGCGTCGCTGTTCGATACACCAGCGCACCACTCGTCCCACCACCTCATGCGCCTGACGGAACGGCATGCCCTGTTCGGCCAGATAGTCCGCCAAGTCTGTGGCGTTCGAGAAGTCACCGGCCAGTACGGCGGCCATTCGATCGGTGCGGAATGTCGCGGTTTCGAGCATCAGCAGGGTCAGGCGCAATGCGGGGATCGTTGTATCCAGCGCGTCGAACAGAAAGTGCTTGTCCTCTTGCAGATCCCGGTTGTAGGCCAACGGCAACCCCTTCAGCATCACCAGCATACCGGTCAGGTCGCCTGCCACTTTACCGGTCCTCCCACGAATCAACTCGGCCACATCCGGGTTCTTCTTCTGCGGCATGATGCTGCTTCCGGTGGTAACGCTGTCATCCAGTTCCACAAAGCCGAACTCGGGGGCGCTCCACCAGATCAGTTCTTCACACAGGCGCGAAAGATGGGTCATGATCAACGCACAAGCGCCGATCAGTTCCACCATCCAGTCACGGTCGGATACCGCATCGAGGCTGTTGGCGCAGACTTCGTCGAATGCTAACAACCGGGCAACATATTGGCGGTCTATCGGAAAGCCGGTGCCGGCGAGCGCGGCCGAACCCAGCGGGAGTATGTTGATGCGTCGGCGGATTTCACGCAGACGCTCCCGATCACGTTGCAGCATCCAGAAATAGGCCAGTAAATGGTGCGCCAGACTCACGGGCTGGGCATGCTGGGTATGGGTCAGGCCGGGCAGCAGCGTCCGGGTGTGCCGGGCAGCACAGTCCACCAGCCACTGCTGCAGGGCCTGCACGCTTTCGATCAGCGCGTCGGTCTCGCCGCGGGCATACAGACGCACATCGGTGACGACCTGGTCGTTGCGGCTGCGTGCCGTATGCAGTTTGCCGGCCACTGCGCCCACGGTATCATGCAGAAACCGCTCAATCTCGCTGTGAATATCTTCCGCGGCGGGGTCGAATGTGAGTTCACCCGCGGCGATGCGCCGGCGGACCTGGTTTAAACCGTCGACGATGCATGCGGCATCCTCCACGGAGAGCACCCCCGCCTGTCCCAGCATGCGGGCATGTGCGATACTGCCCTCAATGTCCGCTTCCCACAGCCGCGCGTCCAGTGCGATGGATGCGGTGAACTCCTCTACTGCACGCGCCGTCGGCCGGTCAAACCGACCACCCCATAGTTTCGCCATCAGCCCCCCTGTGTCCGGTTCCAATTCGTGAACACTACCATTGTAGCGCGATGCGATGGAACCGGGGGGATGATCAACGCACGGTTATCTTCAACTCACCCAGACCGATCTCGCTGTGGAATATCTCCGGCGCAACCGGTGTTGCGGCGCAGGTGGCGCCATACAGGGTGCGCCAGGTGTTGGGTCCGATCTGCTGCAGTTCGCCGGTCCCATCAATGGTGCTGAAACCCAAAAAATAGCAGTTCTTGTAGGTGTCCGGATGGGTGCTGCCCTGCAGCAGCACCGGTCCATCGGCGCCGAACTCCCATTGCAGCCCGTCGCGCGAAAACTGCAGCGATGGAACAGAACGGCCATCCGGGTGTGATGTGAACGTGATACGCAGGAACAGCGGCGCCCCCTTCACGTTTCTGATGTAGCCGATCTGATTTCCCAACTGCGCCAGATAGGCGCGGCCGTCGTTCATACGCCAATCGAAGGTCGTGGGGTCGGCAGAACGAATGCGGTAATACCCCGTGAATGCGCCTTTGCGGTTGACGCCCACATACATCCAGAACGGCCGTCCATCGGGATCCCACGGAACGTAGATGACTTCCTGATGATGCAAAGCGGTTGTCTCAGGTTCGTCCAGGTTCACCACCACGCCGCGTACGCGTGAAGCGCGCGTCCAGGTGTCGCCATCAGGGCTGGTGAACAGCACGATCCGGTCCACATCGCGCGGCTCCAGTTCTCCGGGCAATGACGGACCGGGCATTCCCTGGATCTGAGCGTACATGTACCAGGTGTCACCGACGCGCATCACCTCGGCTTCCAGGCAGTTGCTGGCGTCCCACACGTCAGGGTGTCCCATTTCCGCGGGAAAGTAGAACTCCGGTTCGTTCTTGGGCATGTACCAGGTGAACGGCGAACCGGTTTTCGAACGATGCTGCAGCACATGGTCTCCGTCAGCAAAGGGAACGCCTCGACGCAGCCACCGGCCGCCTGTGTACATGCGGTAGAAACCGTTCCGCGTGTCCCACAGCATGTGTACGCTGTAGTCATAGGCGGGCGCGCCGTCCGTCAAGGGGCGATCAATCGCCGCATTGTGCCCGAACCATCGGCTGTCGCACTCGACACGGGCGATACCTTGCAGTTTGGGCATGGATACAGCGGCGCGCGTAAACGCCGGCAGTTTGTGGCCTCTGACCGGTGGTATCGGGTGCGGCTTCGACGCCGCCGCAGCCAGAGATGCCGCTCCGATAAGTAAAGCGAGTGCTGTGATCCCCATGGTTTTCATGTGCTTCACCCCTGTTTTCTTCTGCTGACGCTGGTTTCGGCCGACATAGATTCGGATGGGTAATCTTGCGCGTAACAGATGTGTTACATATGGCAGCCTGCTGTTCGGACACGTGGCCGGTGTGATTGCGCCGTGAACCGATTCGCCGCTGCACCCGCGGCCCGTGGGCGTTACGCCATGCAGCGACTAGAACGATCCGCTGCCGACGGGGGCCGGTTCGCCTCCGCCCATATCGGACGGCGCCGCCTCTACCGGGACAGGGCGCTGCGGTGTCGCGGAGGGCGCAGGAGCATACTGGCGGACCGGCTGCACCGCGGGGCCCTGCATGGAACCGGTGGGCGCTGGCGGTTGTTGGATCACTGCCGGTGTCATCGTTCGCTGGTAGTTCACAATCAAAACCACCACCACCACGACCAATGCCGTCAGGGCGACGGCGAGTCCTATCAGACTGCTTCGGCGCTTATCTGACTGACTGCGTTGCTGTTGGCTGGCCGCGGTCGCTGTCTCGACGAACTGCAGGTCGTTCTCAATGGCGTTCCGTGCCTGGCTGTCCAATGTGGACTGTCTGCGAGGCTGAGCGGGTTGCGGCGCACCATCGTCCAGGCTGAACCGTTTCGGTTGTTTGATATCGTCTTCGTCCAGGTTAATACTAGCCATGTCGTGTCTGTTCCTGTGTCACACCTGCAGACCAGGCGGTTCTAACGATGCCACGGACGTAAGGAATGCATAACCAGCCCGCTGGCCAACTTAGGGTAAAAATAGGTGCTTTTAGGTGGCATCAACCGGCCGCTGAATGAAATCCGCATCACATCGGCCAATGGAGTGGCTCGCAGAATCCAGCCTGTTTGGGCGGTTCCCGAACGCACCGCGTCACGCACCTCTGACTCATGGATGGTGTATTGCACACCCTCCCGCTGCCGCAGCATCTCGGGCGTCAATCCGAAATGCACCCCCAGGATTTCGTCTTGAAGCAGTTCCACATCCGTGGCGCCCGGCGCCGGCTCGCTGCGTCGGACCAAAGCGCAGCGGCCATCAGCCACAACGCACCCGAACACACCGTCCCCATCACACGCTTGCACGATCGGTTCCAGTGGCTCGGCATCCGCGGTTTCCACCTGATATCTGGGTGCGAGTGCAGCCGCGAGAGACTCCACGGTGTCGAATGGAGACCGTTCGATCAACCGATGCGTGGGCAGGATCACCAGCCCCGGATCGGCGGACGAAAACACCACCGCCATGATCCATCGCGAGGGCGCATCTTCCGGACATCCACACTCCTGCCAGTAGATTTCGGATGTCAGATGCCGGTGGTGTCCGTCAGCGATCAACAACCTCTGGGTGGAAAGCGTCTCCTGCACGGAAGCGACATCCTGTGTCGCACGCAGTACGTGCGCGCCATCCGGTGCGTCGATCTGAATGATCGGGACACTGGAGTGAGTCATCTGCTGCAGTTGTGTGTGAAACGCGCCATCGGGATCTTCGGCCAGCAGAAACACAGGTTCCACATTGGCCTGCAGGGCGCGGATCAGCGCAAGCCGTCCTTGAAGCGCCGATATCCGTGTCTGTTCATGGGCGAACACCACGCGGCTGCTGTCGGGCTCTAAACGGACCAACAAGGTGATCCCTACGCGTGTTACGGCATGCGACGGGTGAATGGGATGATTGAAACGTTCTTCAACCAGATACATACGGGATGTGTCATCGGGAACCAGAAACCCGTCCTGAAGCCATGTGGACCAGTGCTTCTGAGCATCGTCGATGGAGTCGGCCAGGGTTACCTGGGTGATGTTACGCTCCCGGGCGCGCAGCGACTGAAGCTCCTGTGCGCCGATGACATCATAGGGTGGTGCGGAAAAAAGCTGCGCCGATGCGGGATCGGCGCAGCAGATGCCCTG
This sequence comes from uncultured bacterium, assembly GCA_964535125.1. GTDB lineage: Bacteria > Armatimonadota > HRBIN16 > HRBIN16 > HRBIN16 > CAZHSN01. The sequence continues at coordinate 29,156 of CAZHSN010000008.1, read as the reverse complement.
AAATGGTGCTGTTCTGGTAGCCAACTGTGGTATACCCTACAGGATGGCGTCCAGCTTGGAGGCGATATCCTTGTAGGACAACGCCCCCACGGTCTGGTCTTTTACCTCACCATTGGCGATGAACAGCAATGTCGGGATGCTCTGAACACCGTACTGCAATGCCACATCGGGTTCCTGATCAACATCGACTTTAACCACCTTGGCTCGGCCGGAATAGTCGGCGGCAAGCTTGTCAAGGTGAGGGGCTATCATGCGGCACGGCCCGCACCACGTCGCCCAGAAGTCCACGATGACCGGCACGGCGCTCTTCAGTACTTCCTCGTCAAAGGTGGCGGCCGTTACGGCAATGGCGTTGCTCATCGGTTGTTCACGTCTCCATTCCTTGGTTCGGTCCCCGTCAGTCCGGTAGCGTCATCTCCTGAGCGATTGGCGCTTTGCTGCGGGAATCGCCGGACTGTGCGTTTGCTGGCGGCGTGTAACGGCGTGTGGACACGCTGTTTTGGGACCACCAGACATAACCCAGGCCCAGTATCGCGATCACGACTACGATCACCGCGACAGCCAAGCCTGTGGGAACCTCTTTCTTCATGGTACTGACACCTCCCGACTCATTGCAACTGATGACCTCATTCGAACGAGTTGTCCGGCATGAAGATCCATGGGTGGCAACCGTAGTCATCTACCCAGTAGGTCAGCGGCTCCCCGCTGGAGTTGTACTGGGCATACGGATCGGTGCTCCAGTCGGTGGTATCCGGCTCCAGCGTGGCGCCCAGTCGACGCCACTTGGCGGAGCCGTCAGCCATCACGAAGTTTGCGCCCTTATTATGAATCCACAGGGATGTGGTGGAGAACATGGCGCCCTGCTGACCGTTAGCTGCCTCGCTGCATCCGTTAAAGGCCGGTACATAGCGGCAGTCCACACCGTATTGATCACAGATCAGCGACGGGTTGCTGGTGCCGGCGCCTTCATACGGTGCGGTGCCGTTCCCTTCCCATGCCAGGATCAACTGGGACGGGCGGTTCACTCCGGCGATCGGATACCCATGCAGCAGACCGTTCATGGTGTAACCCATGGTCCACCATTTCTTCGCAGCCGTTGCATAAGGCCACGACCCAACGCGGGTGGGGCGCATGGTGGGACAGACACCCATTTGGGTTGACTTCAGGTACGTCAGCAGCGAGTTACACCAGGCGTTCTTGACGCGCTCCTGATGCACCGGGTTGGCTGTGAGGCCGCCCCAGTCAGCCGGTGTGGGCAGGATGAAGTTCCACAGCCACCGCCCGTTTACCAACTGGGGAAACGCCAGCGGGAAGGTGTCGTCATAATCTGTGGAATACAGCACAAACGCTGTGCCCATCTGCTTGGTGTTGGACAGACAACTGGTTTGCCGGGCCTTTTCGCGTGCCGATGCAAACACAGGGAACAGGATGGCTGCCAGAATGGCGATAATGGCGATCACCACCAGCAGCTCGATGAGTGTGAAGCCGTGTCTACGGTGCATGTGCCCCTCCTCGATGTGGTTAGTACGATGATCAGGCTGTGTAACAGCCGGAACCGTCATGTCAGGCGTGGCGGTACCACGCCACGCACGGCCCGAGTATACCCATGTGTACCAACCCTTGTGCAATAATGCACAGGTAAGGTGTCACATGTTTCAGGGCCGCCGCAGTGAGGCTCCTGCTGTCTGAGTGTCGGCTCGGAGCGTATGTAGAATAAACGACACTTGCGTGTTATATACCTGAAACCGAACAGAATTTCACCATATACAGGCCCCCGAAGCGGTGGTTTTCGATAAAACGTCAGGGTGGAGACGCCAGGCAGGCATGATGCCAGTACCTTTACGGTTTTCTTACAGCCAACTGTTGGCGCTGTCACAGGTTCCCCTGCCGGTGCTGGGGGTGCTCGCTGCCCAGGCAAGGCGCGCGTGTAACCCCGATCCCCATGTCACCTGGGTGGCCGGCGTCATCGTTAACTACACAAACATCTGCATGAACCGTTGTATGTTCTGTGCCTATCATCGCGAAGTGGAGGCTCCGGACGCTTATGTGATGCCGGTGGAAGAGGTTGTTGAGAAAGCCCGGCAACTGCAGGAGCGCGGAGGGACCGAGTTGCTGTTTCAGGGCGGCGTCCACCCGGCGGCCGGGCTGGAGTATTACGAGTCGGTGTTTCGTGCGGTACGCGTGGCGTGTCCTGACGTGACGATCCATGGGCTGAGTCCTGCGGAGGTCGCGGCGTGTGCACGCCAGGCCAGACTGCCGTTGTCTGACACGCTGGATCGGCTGCACGCCGCCGGCCTGCAGTCGATTGCCGGCGGCGGCGCCGAGATCCTGGTTGACAGGGTGCGCCGAACGGTCTCACCGCGCAAGATCGGCGCGGACGCTTGGCTTCACGTGATGCGTGTCGCGGCCGACTGCGGGCTGTTCTGTTCCGCAACCATGATGTATGGGCATGTGGAGACCATGGAAGACCGCGTGGAACACTTGCTGAGACTGCGCGCGTTGCAAGATGTCACCGGTCACATACGGGCGTTCATCGCTTGGCCTTTTCTGCCGGAAGGCACGCAACTGGCGCATCTACACCGGACCGGCGCGGATATGTACCTGCGCATGGTGGCGTTGTCCCGGCTGGCGCTGGATAATGTGCCGCATCTGCAGGCATCGTATCTGACCCAGGGTCCTCGGGTGGTGCAGGCGGCGCTGCACTTCGGCCTGGATGACCTGGGCAGTGAGTTTCCCGAGGAGCGGGTAACCAGCGCCTCTCATCGCGCTTACATACCCGCTCCGGGTGAACTGGCCGCTCTCGCCGTGCAAGCCGGTTTTACGCCGCGTCGGCGTGATACAGCCTACCGATTGCTGGACTGATCGTCAGTCGCGGATGCCTCCCTCGGTCATGGGGCGCGGGTCCAATAACCGATCCAACTCCTCCGCGTTGAGTTGTGTCTCTTCCAGCGCGACTTCTTTCAGTGTTCGGCCCTCGGCGTAGGCGCGCTTGGCGATCTTGGCTGCCAGATCGTAGCCGATCACCGGGTTCAATGCGGTCACCAGGATCGGGTTGCGCCCCACCAGGCCGTTGATGCGGTCTCGGTTCACGGTAAACCCGGCGACCGCCCGGTCGGCCAAATTGGCGCATGCCGTACCGGTGAGAGTGAGTGAGTCCAGCAAGTTGATTGCGATGACCGGCAGCATGACGTTCAACTGGAAGTTGCCCAGCATATTGCCCGCCGTGACCGCCGCGTCGTTGCCGATCACTTGAGCGCAGACCATCATAACCGACTCGCAAATGACCGGGTTGATCTTACCGGGCATGATGCTGGAGCCAGGCTGCAGCGCCGGCAGGGTGATCTCTCCCAGTCCGGCGATCGGACCGCTGTTCATCCAGCGCAGATCGTTAGCGATCTTCATCAACGCACTGGCGGCTGTCTTCAACTCGCCGCTCAGTTCGGTGGCGCTGTCCATCGCGGATTGGGCGGCAAAGTGGTTCTCCGCCTCCACGAACGGGTGACCGGTGGCGGCGCTGAGCCTGGCGGCGACGCCGGCCGCAAAGCCCGGTATGGCGTTGATACCCGTACCCACAGCGGTGCCCCCCAGCGCCAGCTGGCCGACTCGCGGCAGGCACTCTTCGATACGTGTCACGGCCTGTCGCACCTGCCAGGCCCAGCCGCCCAGTTCCTGTCCCAAGGTGACCGGCATCGCGTCCATCAAGTGGGTGCGTCCGGTGGTGACCACATCGGCGAGTTCCACGGCGCGCCGCTCCAACGTCTCTGCCAGATGGATCAATCCCGGCAGGGTCACACGGTGCGCTTCCAGCATGGCGCTGACATGGATCGCCGTTGGAATGACGTCATTCGACGACTGTCCCATATTCACATGGTCATTGGGGTGTACGCCGGCGGCGCCAAGCTGACGTGCGCGCGCAGCGATGACCTCATTCGCGTTCATATTGGTGGATGTACCCGAACCTGTCTGATAAACATCTATCGGAAACTGGTCATCCCAGCGGCCAGCGACCACTTCATCTGCAGCTTGGATGATCGCCTCAGCAAGCGCGGCGTCCAGCAGGCCGCGGTGGCGATTCTCCGCGGCAGCGGCCGACTTGATCATCCCCAACGCCTGGATGAACGGTCGCGGAAAACGGCGGCCGCTGATGGGGAAATTCTCGACCGCGCGTTGCGTCTGTGCGCCATAGAGTGCGTCAACAGGAACCTGTACGGTTCCCATGGAGTCTTTTTCGGTGCGGTAGTCTGCCATATCTGCGGTTTCCTTAACTATCGATGAAATCAGGGAAGACGGGCGGATTGTGAAAGCTTTCACGCCTCTTCCTGACGTACAGTGTACATGAGCCGGCGAACCAGTGGGTATTACCCCCTTGACGGGACCACAGGCCGAGCAGCACCATCACCCGTGTTTGCCCGCTACATCTGATGGTCGAGCGCCAATGAAACTCAGGTTCAAAACACTGCTGCTGACTGCCGGGGTTCTGGCAGTGGGATTCGCGGCCATGTATCTGGCCTCGCGCGCCATTCTGAGTTCCGGTTTCGAGACTATTGAACAGGCCGGAGTACAGCGCGATGTCAGCCGCGTTCAGGAGACGCTTCAATCCGAGTTGCGCGCCTTGCAGGCCCAGGCGCTGGATTGGAGTCTTTGGGACGACACGTTCCAATACCTGCGTAAACCGTTCCCGCAGTATGTCCAAGCCAACCTAAATATTCAGTCGCTGGCCAATCTGCGCTGGAACATTGTGCTGTTGATCGACTCAAACCGAAGGATCGTGGGCAGCGCCGGTATCGATCACATGCTGCGCCAGCCGATGCCGATCCCTCCGGAGTGGCGACTCGCGCTGTGCGACCTGGTGCCCGCCACGCCTTTGTTACCGGAACGGCCTCTTACCGGGTTGGCGGTGTTGCCCGGGCGTACCCCGGTTATGGTGGTAGTGGCGCCGGTGTATTCCAGCGCACTGCAGGGGCCCTCACCCGGGCATCTCGTGGTGGTGCGTTTGCTGGATGGACGGGAGATATCCCGTCAGCGCCGCGGCGTGAACCTGTCTTTCGATGTGCAGCCCATCGGTTCTCCATCCGAGACGCCGGTACTGGGCGGCGCCTATCGAATCGTGTCCCGTACGCAGAAGCACGTGGTAGCCGAAGCGGCCTTACCGGTTCTGGCATCTGGCGATACCTTGCGGCTGGTGGTCACATCACCCCGTGATATGTATCAGTTAGCCCGCAATACCTTGGACCGGTTGGGGCTGGGCGTCATCCTCTGGGGCTTTGCGATCTCGCTGTTCGTGGTTGCGCTCATCGAAGCGCTGGTGTTTCGACGGTTGGCTCCATTGGCGCGTTTCGCAGAAGCCATTGCCCGGTCTGGCGATATGCAGGCTCGACTGCAAGTTACAGGGAATGACGAACTGTCACAGCTTTCGGCGGCCTTGAACAGGATGCTGGACTCGCTGGCTGTCGCCTTCGACCGCAACCAGGCGCTGGTGCATAAGCTGGAACACGCCAACAGAGATCTGCGGGATATTGTGCGCGTGAGCAGCCACGACTTGAGAACGCCGGTTCGGGGTATCGGCAGTCTGGCCAGCCAGTGCCTGGCGGCGTCTGACACAAACACCGATCCAGACCTGTACGAAGCGCTGCAACTCATCGACTCACGGGCGAAGCGTCTGTACAGGATGCTGGACGCGGTGTGTGAGTTTGCCGAAGCGACCTCGCAACCGGTACGGACAGAAGCGATGGACGTGTCTCTGGTGGTGCTGGAGGTCGCCTTCCAGTTACAACCCGGATCGCGCCGTGTCATACCCCCTCCGCCCGGGTGCATCGTGAAGTCTGACCCATCCCGGCTGCGCATCATCCTGAGGCACCTGATGGAGAACGCGCTGCGTTATGTACCCGCTGAGGGCGGCTGTGTGGAGGTATCCTGTCATCAGCAAGCTAAACAGTGGATAATCGAAGTGAAGGACAATGGTCCGGGTATCGACCCGAAATACCACGAACGGATCTTCGACCTGCTGGGGACCCTGTCTTCGCGCGACAAAATGGAGACCGCCGGAGTGGGGTTGGCGCTTGTGCGGCGGCTGGTGGAAGACGCCGGTGGCAGGATCGATGTGCAATCAACGCCAGGAGAAGGAGCAGTTTTCCGCTTTACGATTATCAAGCCATATGAACACGATGCAGAGCCATTCAGCCATGGCGTTACCTGACGGAGCCTGACCAGATGAGGCGTGATGGAGCGTGCGACCACACCGACGCGGCGCACACTACGGAAGCACATGTCCTGCAGGCGATTCTCAGCGCGCTGGAGTTCAGCGAGTCCGGCGCCCTGCTGGTGCATCTAAACGGCGGCGTGAATCGCGTGGTCTGGGCGAACGCGGCCGCGGCTCGACTGACGCACGCGCACAGCGCCGCTGTCATCGGCGCCAGCCTCGCCGTCTGTTTGGGGCAGGATGAGTCACAATCAGAATACCTGCGTCTGGTCAGCCTGCTGAACGGAAGGCGGCCGGGGCGCGTGGTGCTGCCTGTTCAGCGGAGCGGCGACACGCCCATGATGGCCGAGGTGCTGATCTCACCAGCAGCACCCGATACAAACCTGCAAGCCTATGCGTTACTGCTGATCAACGACATTACCGAGCGAGTCATTTCGCGGTCGCGGCTTTCGTGGCTCTCCGCCGCGGTGGAGCAGAGTCCGGTCGGTGTCGTGCTGCTTGATGCGGCCGGTACCGTCAGCTATGTGAATCCGGCATACACCGGGATGACAGGGATGCCTGCGGATCTGGTGGTCGGCCACAGCGCCGATGTGTTGTGTTCAGAACCGAGCCAACTGCGTGCGATCCGCCGTAGACTGGCAGTGGGTCGGTCGTGGCATGGCGAACTGAAAGGCATGGATCGCACGGCCCGTGTGTTTTGGGCATGGTTGTATGTCTGCCCTATACTGGATGATCACAGTACGGTGATTGGCTATCTGGCCGTTGCCGAGGAAACGACGCAACGCCGGGAGTCGGAAGAACAACTGCGCCAACTGGTTCACCAAGTGGAGAGCGTCAACCAGGAGCTTCAGAGCTTTGCGTATATCGTCTCGCATGATCTGAAGGCGCCTCTGAGGTCCATTCATAATCTGGCGGACTGGCTGATGCACGACTATGCCGACCGGCTGGACGCTGAAGGACGCGACATGCTGCAGATGATGCAGAGTCGCGTGAACCGGTTACAGAGGTTGATTGACGCAGTGCTGCAGTACAGCCGTGTGGGACGTACCGATACCCTGGTGAATGTCGATCTGTCGCGAATCCTGGCTGATGTCCGCGTGATGCTGGATCCCCCGCCCACATGCGTGATCACCGTGCATCCCATGCCGACCGTACACGCGGATGAACTCCGGATGACACAGCTGTTTCAGAATCTGCTGGACAACGCCATTAAGTACGGGCGGCCCGAAAACAGCCGTGTGGATGTGTCGGCGGAACGCGAGGGTGATTGGTGGCATGTGGTGGTGTCCGACAATGGCCCCGGTATTGACCCTCGGCACCACGAACGGATATTCGGGATTTTCCAGACGTTGCAGGCACGCGACGAGCATGAATCCACCGGCGTGGGGCTGTCTCTGGTGAAGCGTATTGTGGAGAACTACGGTGGACGCATCTGGGTGGTGTCCGAACCGGGCGCGGGCGCCGCGTTCCACTTTACGCTGCCCGCGGCCACAGACAGATCGGAGGCTTCAGCCGGAAACGGCTGATCCCCTGTCCGATGGATGCCTACTTCTTCACCAACTCACTGGACTACCTGCTGTTCTGTGCAGGGTTGGTGTTGCTGACCGGAACTATGGACGCCGTGCGCATCTCACGCACCCGCGAGCGGGCCCGCGGGTGGCTGTGGATGGCCGGTTACTGCTTCACCACTGCACTGTTGGCTTGGGGGTTGGCGTCATCACTGGGCGTACCGGTTCTGGAATGGATGGTAGACCTTCGGCATGTTCTGTGGACCATGACACACTTGCTGCTTGTGTTCTGGCTGCTGGACACCTGGTATACCCTGCGCGGGAAGACGCTGAACCTGCTCACTTGTCTGGGTGTGGCCGCTGCATATAGTCTGGTCGCGACCATCGGCTTGGGGGCGTTTCTGCAACATGTCGGGCCGGTACTGGCGGTGATCACCACGCTGCTGGGAGCGGTCACGCTGCATCGGCTGTTACCGGCACGCACACCCAGCGACTCACGCGTCGCGGCGATCACCCTGCTGGCCATGTTGTTTGCTGCAGTCGGAGGGTATTCGATTTCGTTGCCCGGCCCATCCGGATTGGTTACGGTCGATAAGGTGCTGGGTGTCACCAACACGGGTTTCCCGCTGGCGGCGTTATGGTCGGCGCTGGCGATTTTGTTGGGTGTGTCGGTCTGCGGGTATGGCCATGTGATGGCTCAGGCGGACGTGGTACAGCGTACGCGCAACTCGTTTGCGACCTATCAGTCATGGTTGGGTATCGTGATTCCGGCCATGCTGGTGATCGGGTGGGTTGTCACCACGCTGGCGGGTGCGACGGGCGACTATCTGTTCCGTGCGAGACTGCAGGAACGCGCCCGCTCCATTGCGGCCGCGGTCAACCCCTACCGGGTGGCGGCCTTGAAAGGCGTCCGAAGCGACACGAAGAGCCCTCATTACGATCGGCTGCGCTGGCAGCTGCGGGAAATGGTGGAAGCTACACCTGAGTTGCGACATGCGTATCTGGTTGTGAAGCGCCACAGCGACGTGGTGTTTTTGGTCGACTCAGAGCCGTTGCAAAGTGCGGCGGCCTCTCTGCCGGGTGACGTGTACAGCGGCGGTTCTGAACGTCTCCGCAACGTGTTTTCTGACGGCCGTTCTATGGTTGACGGACCACTGCCCAACCGCTGGGGTTTATGGGTGTCGGCCTTCGCACCGGTGTACTCAGAGTTCGGTGAAACCGTACTCGCTGTGGCCGGCGTGGACCAGGAGGCGGAAAACTGGTTGCAGGAAGTGGGCCGGTACCGCGTCGCGACGATGGTGCTGATCCTGTTGTTCTGTCTATTGGTGATCGTCTTTACCATCGCCACGTTCGACACGCGGCTGGGCCGCCGTATGGCTGAGGCGTCCGCGGAACGGTTCCGGGCGATCTTCGAAGGCGCGCCCGAAGCGGTGGTGCTGCTGGATGCCGCGGACGGGTCTATTGTGGAAGCGAACCCGGCCTCTGGCCGCCTGTTAGGCACGCCTGCTCAGGAACTGCGTGGCCGTCCATTGGGCCTGCACCCCCGACCTACCGCCACGCTGCCGGCCGGGGTGGCCGAGGGCTTGGATGTGCAGCAGGTGGACGCCGCCAATGGCCTGCGGCTGGATGTGGCGGTCACCTCCGCGCCCATGTGGTATGGCGGCCGCTCCGTCGATGCGGTCTTCCTGCGCGACATCTCCGATGCGCTGCGGGCCGTCGAAGCGCTGCAGGTTCGAGAGCGGTATCTGCAGTCACTGGCGGTTGTCAGCCGGGCGCTTATCGAGCAGGAAGCGGAGCCGGTCGGGTTATCCGTGCTGCAGCCGCTAGGCGAAGTCTCCGGCGCGCTCTGCGCCGCGGTGTTCGCAGTTGATGCGGCGGGTCAGTATACCTGCACCCACTACTGGCAGGCCGACCTGGGACTGAGTGTGCGGCATCCCGCCTCAGGACAGACACCGGATGATGTCTTGCGCCTGCTTGCCGAAGGACAGACCATTACGCTGACCGATGGGCAGATCGCCCGCCTGCTGTGTGAAAACCAGGCAGAGCAGGGTGAACTGGTACTGATCGCCCCGCTGATGGTCGGTGGCGGGCTGCGCGGGATGCTGGTGTTCCTGCGAACCGCTGACGCCGGTGAATGGATGCCGATTGAACTGGACATGCTGGACGCCGCGGCACGCGCCATATCTATCGCCATGGACCGCAGCCGTCTCTCCAAAGAACGCGATCGCATGCTGGAAGATCTGCGGACGGCGAACCGCGAACTGGAGCAGCTGATACACGCTGTCTCGCATGATCTCAAGAGTCCGGTGCGGGCCGTCGGTTCGCTGGCGGACTGGTTGAAGGTGGACTACGGCAACTGCCTGGACGCCAAAGGCCGTGAGACGCTGGATATGCTGGTCGCTCGCGTGCGTCGGTTGTACCGACTCATGGACAGCCTGTTTGAATACTCGCGGATCGGCCGCGTGCGTGAACGGGTCACCAACATTGATCTGAGCGAGTTAGTCAGAGAGCTGTTGGCTCAGATCATGCCTGACTCGGTGCAGGTGGACATCGAACCCCTCCCGGTGGTGCGGGCCGAACTCGACTGGATGGACAAGCTGTTCGGCAGCCTGCTGGATAATGCCATCACCTACGCGGATCCGGACGCACCGCGGGTGCGCATTGAGTGCTGGGCGGATGGTGACCGGTGGCGGTTTGCGATCAGTGATAATGGTCCGGGGATCGCGCCACGGCATCGGGCTCGTGTGCTGGAGTTGTTTTCCATGTTGGAACGGCACGATGACAGCGACCACTTGGGTGTAGGGCTGGCGATCGCCCGCAGAGTGTTGCACCACTATGGCGGCGACTTGGTGCTGGGTGACGCCGAAGGCGGAGGCCTGCGCGTGGAGTTCGACCTGCCTGCATGACTACCGGTAGAATGGTATTTGTCACCGCTGGCAGACTGATTCTGACGAAGTGCCAGACCACAAGCCGTGCCTTCATCCAGCCTGTCTGCTGCCATGCGCATCGGGCGCAGCCGAACGAGGAGTGATGGAACCACAGCACCCAGACTCATACTGTCCATATGCTCCGCTGAATCGACGGTGTTACTTCCAGCAGAGGCTGGGAGATTTTGCGTTCGCCTTGGATCGTTTCTTCCGTTTCACCTATGTTGGTCCGGGCATCGGCGCTGTGCTGGGATATATGCCTGCTGATGTCCGTGGACGACTGGTCACCGACTTCATCCCGCTGAGACAGATCGCCCGTCTCCGGCGGGAACTGACCCCGGTGATCTCGCAGGGGAGCAGTTTCGAACTGGTGCCCGTGCTGGTGCGGCACGCTGATGGCTCACTGGTCCGGCTCAGAGTCGCAGGACGCATAAACGCGGACCGCCTGCGGGATGCGGACATGATGGTGGGGTTTTGCACCAGCATTGATGTCTCGGACGGGGTCCAGTCGATGGGTGTGTCGGAAGACCAGCTGATCGCCCTGTTCCGGTCGATATCCGATGCGCTGTTAATCGTGAACGCATACGACTACCGCGTGATGGAAGCCAATCCCGCTGCTGAACGTTTATGGGGGCTGAGCCGCCGCGAGTTGATCGGCAGAGACGCCGTCGGTCTGGTGTCGCTGCCGGATGCGATGAACACCACCGATCTGCTGCAGCACCTCAGGGTGCAGGGGACGGTGTTTGCCGAATATCCCGTCACCACGGCGGCAGGCGACACCGTGGTGAGCGATGTGTTGTGTGCGTTGCTGCCATGGAACCACCGCGAGACGATCCTGGTGACAGTGCGCGACGCCTCGGAGCGGCATAACGACCTGCTGCGTGACCGGCTGCGAACAGAGGCGTTGGAGACCCTGGTTAACGCCTTGCCCGACACGGCGCTGCGCATGGATGCCCGCGGAGTCATCATCGGAGGGCACACCATCAACGATGGATGGATCAATTGTGCCGATCCGGTAGGAAGCAATGTGATGGATCTGCTGCCGGACACCGAAGCCGAAGCGCTGCTGGACCGGCTGGGGCGCGTACTGGCCACGGGCCAGATTGAAGAGTGGTGTTTCCGCCTCGGTAACGATCACCGGCCGCGTTATTATGAAGGCAGATTGATCCAGGCCGGTCCGCGGGAAGCGTTGCTGATGGTGCGAGACATCACGCTGCAGCGCATGATGGAGCAACGGCTGCAGCAGGTTGCCCGCGCGGAAACCGTGGAATTGCTGGGCACTGCGCAGGCCATCCATGATATGCGGAACATGTTGACCGTGGTCGAATCCGGGATGTCCCTGTTAACCTGTCGCAGCATCCAGCCGCAGGATATGGGCACTATCGACCGCATGCGGCGGGCGCTGGACTCGGTGAACCAGATACTGGGACGGCTGTCCGACGGTACGCGTTGCGACAATCCCCGCTTGAAGCTGGTCTCAGCGAATGCGCTGCTGCAGGATGCGCTTCGCGTGTCGGAGACGCCTGCGGCGACCATTACACATGACATCCCGCCGGATATGCCCAATGTGCGCGCGGATTCCCATCTGTTCGGTCGCGTGATCCAGAACCTGGTGAAGAACGCGGTGGAGGCGGGCGCTGACCGACTGCATGTGATCGCTGACGTGGTGATTGATGCGGAACACATCGGGCTGTCCGGCCGGTTGGGGCCGTACCTGCGTGTGCGACTGGTGGATAACGGCCCGGGGATGCCGCCCGATGTGGCGGCGCATGTGTTCGATCCCTTCTTTACCACACGGGAGCACGGTACCGGGTTGGGACTCTCCAATGTGATGACTACGCTGCGCAACCATCACGGCGCCGTGGAACTCAGTTCCACAGAGGGCGCGGGCGCTACGTTTACGATCTATCTGCCGGTTACGGGCGCTCAGGATGATCCGGAGCCGCAAACCGCCGCGCCTGACCGGCTGCCGCAGCATGTGCTGGTGATGGAAGCCAATGAGGGCGTACGCGCATTCATCGAAGGGGCGTTAACGCGTCAGGGTATTGAGGTGACCTGTGTACCGCGCGGTGAGGATGTGGTGAAGCTGTTCCTCAGCGGTGATCAGCAGCCCTTCGATGTGATGCTTCTGGACCAGGACACCCCGCTGGGGCTGATGAATGCGGTTGCAGTGCAGCGCGCGGTGGCGGCCAGCCGCGCCGTACCGGTCATACTGATGAGCGGACGCCTGGAGGATGACCACGTGAAGCGGTGGCGGGAGTATGGATTTGCCGCGCTGTTGAACAAGCCGTTCGCGGTTCGGGAGCTGCTGTCAGCGCTGGCTCGCGCCTTTGGCGATGAACGTCAGACGTCCTCATGAGGCTTTGTTTGGTAGCAGCGGCCACTTCAGGGTAATAATAACTTGGCAAGCCAGGTGACCATACCGAATGCCATGACGCACCACCGTTGACGCTTGTTGTGCGGGCCGGGACGCCGGAAGGGAGAAGCAATGGTGAACTCAAAAAAGCCCATCCTCCTGGTTGAGGATGACCGCGTAGATGCAATGACCGTGAAACGGGCGCTGCGCGAAATCAACGTGGCCAACCGGCTGGATGTTGTTCAGGATGGAGAAGAAGCCCTTGAGTTCCTGCGAAATCCGGACAATGAGCGCCCCGCGATCATTCTGCTCGATCTGAACATGCCTCGCATGAACGGTATCGAACTGCTGCGCGTCATGAAATCGGATGATGCGTTGCGCAGCATACCGGTCATCGTGCTGACGACATCAAAGGCTGACCAGGATCGCATCGAAAGCTTCAACCTCAGCGTTGCCGGTTACATGTTGAAGCCTGTTGATTACCTGCAGTTCGTTGAGGTGATGCGCATTGTGAACCTGTACTGGACACTCAGCGAGTTACCCTAGCTATGACAGGCGCATGTGGCAGGTCCATCGGTGCGTGACGCAGCCGAAGCTCGCAGACGTATTCTATATGTCGAGGACGATATCGTCGACCAGATGGCGTTCCGCCGTCTGGTCAAATCCGACGGCCTCCCCTGGGACGTGCAGATTGCCGACTCGGTGCAGGATGCCCGTCACATGCTGTCCGGCAGCCGATATGACCTGGTGCTCACCGACTACCTGCTGGGCGACGGCACCGCGTTCGACGTAATTGACCTGGCTCGCGAGATGCCGGTCATCTTCACCACCGGCACCGGCAACGAAGAGATCGCTGTCAAGGCAATGAAAGCCGGTGCGTATGACTATCTGATCAAGGACCCTGAACGCAACTACCTCAAAGTGCTGCCGGTCACCATCGAAAACACCATCCGCCGCAGAGAAGCCGAACAGCGCTCGCGTATGCTGTCGCACACGATCACCAGCATCAACGACAGCGTGTTTATCGCCGATCTGCAGAACCGCATCATCTTCGTCAATCGGTCGTTTTGTGACACATACGGCTATACAGAAGAAGAAGTGATGGGGATGCATACCTCCATGCTCTGGGCCGAAGCGGTTGTGAGTACCGATGGCCGGCTGGATCTGCTGGCGCTGGCCGAGTACGCCAACAAAGGCGAGTATGAGCACCGCCGCAGTGATGGCACGGTGTTCCCCGTGTCTCTGTCCTGGAGCATAATCCGCGATGAAAACAACCGGGAGGTGGCCATCGTCGGCGTTGCCCGCGATGTCACCGAACGCCGGCGTTCTGAAGAGGCGTTGCGCGAAAGCGAAGAGCGGTACCGGGCCATCGTGGAAGACCAGACTGAAATGATCTGCCGGTTTCTGCTGGATGGCACCATCACATTCGTGAATGCGGCGTTCTGCCGGTACTACCAGCGTAATCGCCGGGATCTGGTCGGCTACCGGTTCGTTCCGTATCTGCCCGAGAACATGACCCCGGCAGACAGCGAGGTGCTCCAGCAACTCTCCGCGGAACAACCAACCGCCGTGGTGGAGACCACCACGACGGGGCCCGACGGGCGTACCCATTGGCAGCAGTGGACGCTGCGCCGTCTGCACGACGAACACGGTCACGTGGTCGAGTACCAGGCGGTGGGGCGTGATGTGACCAGCGCGCGAGAGGCCGAAGAAGCGCGCCGGCAGGCCCGCGATCAGGAGGTCGCCATCGGCGCGCGCATCCAGAAGACACTGCTTCTGGGCCGGCCGCCCTCTGATATCCCCGGCGCCGGTATGGCCGCGATGACCATTCCGTCTCAGGAGATCGACGGCGACTTCTACGATTTCACCCGTTTCGGACAGGATGTGTTTGATGTGGTGGTGGGTGACGTCATGGGAAAGGGAGTGCCGGCGGCCCTGGTGGGCGCTGCCGCCAAAAGCCTGTTCCCACGCGCCATCGGCCAGTTGCTGGCGCAGATCAGCAGCGGGGAGATACCTGAACCGGATCGGATTGTGCAGATGGTGCACAATGAACTGACCCAGCAGCTGATCCATCTGGACAGCTTTGTGACGGTGTGCTATGCGCGCTTCAACCTGAGGGATCAGACACTCTGTTTTGTTGATTGCGGCCACACCAAGACTGTGGTGTACCGGGCTGAGAGTGGGTCATGTGAAGATATCGGCGGAGACAACCTGCCGTTGGGGTTTCTTGCCAACGAACTGTATACGCAGCAGAAGACACCGGCCAAAAGCGGTGATATCTTTGTGTTTTATTCCGACGGGGTAACGGAGTCGGCAAATCCTGCCGGTGAGCTGTATGGTATTGAACGGCTTAAGCAACTGGTTGCGCAGCACGCAGACGATACGGTCGACGAGATCCTGCAGGCGATCCGTGCCGATACGCTGGCGTTTTCCGGCAGCGACACATCCAATGACGACTTCACCGTCATCGCCGTGAAGATCGGCCAACCGGCCGAGGAGCCCATTGTGGTGGAAACGCTGGAGACATCCAGTTCTCTGGTCGAGCTGCGGCGAATTCGGGAATTTATCGAGACGTTCAGCGCACATGATCCGGACGTCGCGGCCATAATAGATATACTGACGCTCGTCTTGGATGAGGCAGCGGCAAACGTGATGAAACACGCCTACCAAGGTGAAGAAGACCGTGAGATCAACCTGCGCGTGTTACTGTACGGTGACCGCATCGTCATGGAGCTGTGGCACATGGGCGCTTCGTTTGATCCGTCGGTCATTCCCCCGCCATCCTTTGATGGCACCCGCGACAGCGGTTTCGGTCTGTTCATCATGAACGAACTGATGGATGAGGTGTCCTATCCGGATCGTGGAGACGGATGGAAGGGCACACGCCTGGTAAAGCATCTGCATAGAGAGTTGGGAGGGTAAGCCACTATGGAACTCAAGCCGCGCATGCACAATGACGTCGCCATCATTACGATCCCCGGAGATCATCTGGATGCCGGGAATGTCAAAGAGTTCAAGAGGGACATCGTCCCACTGCTTGAGACGCACAAGCAGATCGTGTTCGATATGAGTGAGCTGCGGTTCGTCGACAGCTCCGGACTGGGAGCGATTTTATCCTGCCTGCGTCAGTTGAATGCGACCGGCGGAGATGTTAAGCTGGCATCCCTGTCCAAGGGGGTGCGCGCGCTGTTTGAACTGGTGCGTATGCACCGCATCTTCGACATCTATAACAGCGCTGACGAGGCTGCACAGGCGTATAGCGCCTGACCTGGCGTAAAAGACGCCATGAAAGCGTTGATTCTGGCGGCAGGGCGTGGGACACGGGTTCAACCCGTGACCTACTTCCTGCCCAAACCGATGATTCCGATTCTGGATCGGCCGGTGATGGAGCTGCTGCTGCAGCTATTGGCGCGTCATGGCGTCACAGAAGTGATGATCAACACCAGTTACCTGGCGCCGATCATCGAGAACTACTTCGGTAACGGCGCCCGGTTTGGTGTTCAACTGGCCTATTCGTTCGAGGGAGTGCTTGAAAACGGCCGGATCGTGGATCGCCCGGTTGGGTCTGCGGGGGCGATCCGCAAGATCCATGATCACTCCGGGTTGTTCGACAGCACGTTCCTGGTGTTGTGCGGCGATGCCGTCATCGATCTGGACCTGACTGAACTGGTAGAGCGGCATCGCCGCAGCGGCGCGATGGCCACGATAGCGCTGCAGCAGGTTCCATGGAACACTGTCTCCAGTTACGGCGTGGCGGTGCGTGACGCACATGGCTATGTGCAGTCGTTTCAGGAAAAGCCCTCGCAAGCGGACGCGCTCAGCAACACCGTGAATACCGGTATCTATGTATTCGAGCCGGAGGTGTTGAACTACATCCCTGCCGGTCAGTCGTATGATATCGGCAGTCAGCTGTTTCCCGCGCTGCTGGCCGCCGGTGCGCGCGTGTTTGGCGCGGATATCCCGTTTCAATGGCTCGATATAGGGCAGGTGACCGACTATCATGCGGTGCTGATGCAGGCGCTGCAGGGACAGGTGCATGGGCTGGAGCGTCCCGGACGGCAGGTTCATCCGGGGCTCTGGCTGGGTTTGAACGTGCGGATGCAGCCCGATTCCGTCCAATGGTCGGGACCGGTCTGCATCGGTGGAAGCGCCACCATAGAACCAGGCGCATCATTGATCGGTCCGTGCATGGTAGGCCCTGGGTGTATCGTGGAGAGCGGAGCGCATGTAGAACGCAGTGTCATTTTCGACTATACCCGGGTCAGCGGCAGCGCTGAAGTGCGCGATATGGTGGTCATCGGTTCGTACTGCGTGCATGCGTCCGGTGAAGTGATCGACTTGAACCGCGTCGACACCAGTTGGGTGATCGCCGATGCACGCGGAGGGTGGGAGCCGCTGACCGAAGAGAAGCGGGCCATTCTGGAGGCCGTGGATACACATCGGCCGCCCGGTGAGACGCGATGAAATGCGCCCTGTATGTGTTCATTGACGCCTTCGGATGGGAGCTTCTGCGGTCGACATCGTTTCTGGAAGATATGCTGCATGTCCGACAGCCGGTGGAGACCATTTTTGGTTACAGCTCCACCTGTGATCCCACCATACTGACCGGTGTGCTGCCCAGAGAGCACGGTCATTTCTCCTTCTATGTCTATGATCCGGAT
The DNA here is from genome assembly GCA_964535125.1 of uncultured bacterium. Taxonomy (GTDB): domain Bacteria; phylum Armatimonadota; class HRBIN16; order HRBIN16; family HRBIN16; genus CAZHSN01. Next base: position 11,505 of record CAZHSN010000008.1, on the reverse strand, counting down.
CATTCACCGTTTCGCCCGCTTAAAGCGCTTGCGTTGCTTCCCAGCCGCCTGACCGATCGCGGGCGTGTGCGGCGTGTGTTGAGCCGGTGGCTGCAGCGGCGGCTTGGCTATACTGGTTATTTTCAGCTGTACGCGGTGCCTTTCCGATGGTTGCCTCTGTTCGACTATACGGAGAAGCGTGATCTTTACCAACCGGGAGGGATAATCGGAGGGCAGCCTACGGTATTTGATTTCCTGCGCCAAGAGGGTATTCCGTTCTACCTCTCGGATTGGCGGCTTCCGGAACCGCAGAACCTGGAGGCCGCTGCGAGTGCGCTGAGAAGCGGGCGCCCCCGCTTTGTGTACCTGTACCTGGCGGCGATGGATGCGGTACTGCATGCCGACGGCTGCGGCGCACCCTCGGTGATGCGCAAGATCGCCTGGTATGCCGAGCAACTGACCGCGTTGCTGAAAGCGGCTTCCGCTTATGACGACGTGAGGATCACCGTGTTTTCCGATCACGGCATGACGGATGTCCGGCAGCTGACCGATCCGATCAGTACACTGGAACGGGCAGGATTTCGCCTGGCTGACGACTACATGGCGATGTTTGACTCCACCATGGCCAGGTTCTGGTTTTTGAAGCCCGATGTGCGCAGCCGTATCGAACAGGTGATGGAGACTTGCGAGGGCGGCGCATGGGTCGATGACGCCACGCTCGCTTCATGGGGTTGCGACTTTCCCCAGCATCGGTATGGGGAGGCGTTCTGGGTGTGCGATCCCCACGTGTTGTTGTGTCCCAGCTTCATGGGACTCACGCCGTTAAAGGGGATGCACGGATACCGACCCACACATCGTGACTCCACTGCGATGCTCTGCCGCAATACACCCGATGGGCCGCTTCCGCGACGTCTGGACAGTATGTACGCGCTGATGCGGCATGATATCCAATGGGCGGTTACCTGACCGCCCGGTAAGGAGCTGTTAATGCGCATTGTGGTTACCGGCGGCGCAGGGTTCATAGGTTCCAACCTGCTGCTGCTGCTCACTCCACGTTTTCCTGAGCATGAGTTCATTAATGTGGACCGTCTGACCTATGCGGCCAATCTGATGAGCGTGGAGCCGTTGCAGCGGCTTCCGAACTACCGCTTCCGGCGTGTGGATATAGGTGACGCCGCGCAAGTGGATGCGCTGTTCGATGAGTGCAGGCCGGATGTGGTGATCCACCTGGCGGCTGAGAGCCATGTTGACCGCAGTATTGTCAGTCCGGGTGAGTTCGTACGCACCAATATACAGGGCACATTTCACCTGCTGGAAGCCGCACGTCGGATTTGGGGACGGGATGGCCATGGGCTGTTCCATCATGTCAGTACCGACGAGGTGTATGGCTCACTGGGTGACAGCGGCGCCTTTACTGAAGCGACGCCGTACGATCCCAGCAGCCCGTACTCCGCGTCCAAAGCGGCCAGCGATCATCTGGTCAGGGCGTATCATCGCACGTATGGTCTCCCGGTGCGCCTGACCAACTGCTCCAACAACTATGGTCCGCGCCAGTTTCCCGAGAAGTTAATCCCGTTGATGATCCTGAACGCGGTGGAGGGGAAACCGTTACCCGTGTATGGGCAAGGGTTGAATATACGGGATTGGCTGTATGTGGAAGATCACTGTGAAGCCATCTGGCTGGCGATTACACGAGGTGCGGACGGACGCTCCTATAATATCGGCGGACATGGAGAGCGTCGGAATATCGACGTGGTGCATGATGTATGCCGGATCCTGGCCGAAGAGACCGGCGAACCGCTGGCGCGCTATACGCAATTGATTCAGTTCGTGGCCGATCGACCGGGGCATGATCTGCGCTATGCCATTGACCCCGCCCGCGCCGAGACAGAACTGGGTTGGCGGCCGTCGCACTCATTTGAGCAGGGGCTGCGCGACACCGTGCGCTGGTACCTGAACAACCCCGAATGGGTCGCCATGGTGCGTTCGGGTGAGTATCTCCGCTGGATGGAAGCGCAGTATGGGCAGTCTCAAGGAGGCGTGTCATGATCCGTAAAGGCATCATCCTGGCCGGCGGCAGCGGAACCCGCCTGTACCCGTTGACCATCTCGGTAAGCAAGCAGCTGATGCCGGTCTACGACAAGCCGATGATCTATTATCCGCTGAGCACGCTGATGCTGGCCGGCATACGGGAGATACTGGTCATCAGCACGCCGGAAGATACAGAGCTGTTCCGACGGTTGCTGGGTGATGGCGCACAATGGGGCCTGACGTTTCATTATGCGGTGCAGCCGAGCCCGGATGGACTGGCGCAGGCGTTCCTGATCGGACGCGAGTTCCTCGCCGGTGATGGAGCGGCGCTGGTGCTGGGAGACAACATCTACTTTGGCCATGGGCTGCCGGAACATCTGCGTAAAGCGGCGCAGCGCGAGTGTGGCGCGACGGTGTTTGCGTATGCGGTACGTGATCCGGAACGTTATGGCGTGGTGGAGTTCGATGCCGCCGGGCATGCGTTGTCACTGGAGGAAAAGCCGAAACAGCCCAAAAGCCAGTGGGCGGTGACCGGCCTGTACTTTTATGACGGCCGTGTGGCGGATATGGCGGCATCACTGAAGCCGTCTGCCCGCGGTGAGTTGGAGATCACCGACCTGAACCGGTTGTATCTGCAGCAGGAGCAACTCAACGTGGTAAAGCTGGGGCGGGGATTTGCCTGGCTGGATACCGGTACGCATGACAGTCTGCTTCAGGCGTCTAACTTCGTGCAGACGGTAGAGCAGCGCCAGGGCATGAGGATGAGCTGTCCGGAAGAGATCGCCTGGCGCATGCGATGGATAGATGACGACAGGCTCGCTTCCCTGGCCCAACCGTTGGTGAAAAACGAGTATGGGCAGTACTTGCTGGGATTGCTTAAGGAGGCGCGCTGATGCACGTGGAGCCGTTAAGAATCCCCGGCGTGTTGCTGATCACCCCTAAGGTGTTTGGCGACCACCGCGGGTATTTCCTGGAGACATACAGCAGCGAACGCTACCGCCAAGCGGGGATCAGCCTGCCGTTTGTTCAGGACAACCTGTCATCCTCCACAAGAGGCGTACTGCGTGGATTGCACTATCAACAACCCCATGCGCAGGGGAAGCTGGTTCAGGTGATCGAGGGCGCGGTGTTTGATGTCGCCGTGGATTTACGGCCGAACAGCGCCATGTTGGGCGAATGGGTCGGTGTGACGCTAACCGGAGACAACCATCAACAACTGTACGTCCCGCCGGGATGCGCGCATGGTTTCTTGGTGTTGTCCAACCGGGTGGTGTTCCACTACAAGTGCACCGAGTATTACGCGCCCGAACATGAGCGGGGGATCATCTGGAACGATCCGGATCTGGCGATAGAGTGGCCGCTTGACGGTGATCCCGTGCTCTCGGAACGGGACCGGAAACTGCCCAGGCTGGCCGAGTTGGAGGGATGGTCTGCCCCGTAACGAGGTCAGGCCGGCTACCAAAACAGACGTGTTCGAGATCGGTAGCCGGCGTATTCCGGAAAACGCTCGACCAGCGCCTTCTCTTCCCAGCGGGCCTTCGCGCGCAGCACCATCACCAGAAGACAGGTGAACAACAGCGCCAGGGGAACACGCCAGTACAGGGAAGCGCCCAGCGCCAACAGAATCAACCCGCCGTAGAGCGGGTGGCGGATGCGCGCGTACAGACCGCGCTGGCAGATGACTGAGGGCGGCGTGCAAGGCAGGGGATTGGGGATCCGCCCCAGCGACGCCAGCCCCAGTACCACTTCCAGCAGCCCCAACAGCAGCACCAAAGCGCCGACGAACTGCCACAAGCCGCCGAGTACCTCAATACGCCAGGCGTTGGTGTGCAGACATGCGAGCGCAATGGCTGCCAGCAGCAGCATCTGTGCGGCAAACAATAACACACCGCGTGCTGTTTCGGCCTGCCTGGTCATGCTGATATCAGCCGCTCAGAACCGGTAATCCGCTTCGTGAACCGCTTCCAGGAAGCGGGTCATCAGTTGGATACACGCTTCCAGATCCACTCGATGCACCATCTCTGCGGGACCATGGAGATATCGGGTGGGAATGCTGATGGCTCCGGTGGGGCACCCGGCGCGCGCGCGCTGCGCCGCTCCGGCGTCTGTACCTCCGGACGGCAGGATCTCCATCTGGAAGGGGATCTCATGCGCCTCTGCCAGCTGTCGAAGATGCTCGACGAGAGGCGGATGGCAGATCACAGAACCGTCTTGGATTTTGATGGCGGCGCCTTTACCCAAACCCGTTACATGGTCTTCCGCCGATACGCCCGGTCCGTCAGCGGCCACGGTGACATCCAGAGCGACCGCCACATCCGGTTCGATATGATACGCAGCCACCGTGGCGCCACGCAGTCCCACCTCTTCCTGCGCGGTGGCGACCAGATGGATATCGGCGTCATGAGCGCCCAGTCGACGCGCCGCTTCGATCATGACGAATACAGCGGCTCGGTCATCCATGGCGGGACCTACAACCATGTCACCCAGCTCATAGGCCGGTGCGTCCCACAGCACCACATCGCCGACCGACACCATCTCTTGCACGCGATCACCGGGAAGCCCCAGATCGACGTAGACGCTTTCGATCCGCGGCAGTTTACCGGCGTCTTCCGGCGCGGTGTTGTGGGGCGCTTTCGGTGAATAAGCGAACAAGCCGTTCAACATGCCATGCTGACGGGTATATACGCGCGCCCCGCGCGCGAACTGGTATTGCGCCGGCACGCCGCCTACGCGCTGCAGCTTCAGCCAGCCGTCTTTCTCGACATGTTTGACGATGAAGCCGATTTGGTCCATATGAGCAGCGACCATCACACGCGGCCCGTTCGCGCGTCCCGGCAACCGTGCGGTCACGCTGCCCATGTTGTCCACGGCTATCTCGTCGGTCAGGGTGCGGAACGCCTCGGTGATCACCGCCCGGACGCCGTCTTCGCGGCCGGACAGACCGGGCGCCGTGCAGAGCTGTTTCAGCAGTTCAATATCCACGTCTCTCTCCCAAGCGCAATGTGCGCCACACACGTTATACCTCTGAGGCCGCGTTGGTGTCGGGCTTCAGAACCGGTCTACCGCGGCGAGTGTGGGATGCTGCTCCGGGAACAACACACGCGCCAGTTCGCCGGCGTCCCCGCTGCAGGAGATGCCACCCATGTCGCATACGGTCTCCGGCTTGTCGGAGCCGATCAGCAGTCGAGCGACCGCGTCCCCTCCGTCCACCACATGCGGCGTGTGGGCGGCTGCGTCGCCCATCAGCACCTGCCGGTCGCGGATGTGCAACATCACCTGCTCGCGCCGGGTGCGTATGGCCAGATCGCCACTCCAGTTTGCCAGCGGCGAGCGCGCCAGTCGGCCGGTGAGTTCCTCGCACAGCTTCTGCAACGTACTCTGCAGGTTTAGCACCGTGATCATCGGTCCGCTGTTGGATCGGTAGTGCTGCACGACGCGGCAGTCACCGCGCCGCAACATGCATGCGAGCGGGGATGCAGGGTGAAGCGACGGAAACCGGATCTCCGAGCACTCGTATTTCCGCGCCAGCGACAGCAGATGCCTCAAAACCTGTTCGGGATCACCGGCATGATCTTCCACATTCATACCGGGCGGGTGCGGGGCAAACGTCACATACCCCTGCAGCACGCCGTCTGCATCGCTCCAGCGGTATGACCGGAACAGTGAGTTGGCGGTGGCGCCTCCGATGCGTCGCCGAACAGCGGTGCCGGTACGGGTAGCGTTTTCACTGTTGTACAGAGCGATGGCGTCGTCACGCTGCACTGCGGCGCAGCGTACTGCCGGACGGTCCGCAGGAACCGCCGGCCACCATGACGTCTCCACACTGTAGTCGTTGTCGACCCAGGCCGGTACATAACCGAATCGGTGGTAGAAGCCGGGGATTCCGAATAATACCGACATGTCATATCCTGAGGCGCGCGAGGCATCCAGACAGGCGCGCGCCGTCACATCCATGAAGCCGCGTTTGCGGTAATCGGTATGGGTGGCTACCGCGCCGATCCCTGCAACCCGAACCCGTGACGTACCGATGCGCATCTGGTAGTCCCACACGCCGAAGTGTGTTGCCATCACGTCACCGATCCAGCCGATCCGTGAGGCCGTCCAGTCATACCGGTTGTGCGTAATGTAGCTGTCGCGCACAACCTGCTGTGTCCACGTGTCATTGCCGAACGTCTTCCAGATCAATTCCGCAAGCGCGTCCAGGTCCTTGCGGCGCTTCGGCGCCGTGATGCGTAATGCCGTCATCTGTGTCTCCTGAAGCGCCGGTCAGCGTTGCGCCCAACCCCATGGTGGCAATGGGTGACCGGACGGTGTTACCTTCAGGATATCATCTGC
>CAZHSN010000008.1:0-5060 GCA_964535125.1 uncultured bacterium | reverse complement strand
TCATCGGTATCGAACGCCGCCTTCCTGTGCGCCGCCTCGTCATCGTCATCATCGTCTGGATCGTCGTCGTACTTGCGATCATCATTCAGCGACCAGAACTCCGGGTTGTAGGCGTCCAGCTTATCTATGTCAATCTCTTTACCGAAATAGGCCCGTGAGCGCATTGTGCGCCTCCCTTGGGATATGATGATGCGTCTATACCAACCCAATCACCGGCACAGGGTCAGATCCCGTACCAGTGATTCTCATTCAACCGGAATGCAGGGATGAAACGCCGCACCGGCGTAACTGCGAAGTGTGCGCTGGGCGTGACACCACTTGATCTGGAGCGTGACCATGCAGGGATTCGATATATCGCCATACGCGCTTCCCGGTGAGAGACCAGGAGAGTTGATTTTTGAAGAGCCGAGGGATATCCGATGTGTCTGTGTGCGGTTTGTCCGTGAGTCGACACAAGCGCCTGTGCTGAGTTACCTGCAGCAGACCTGGCCTGACAATCGCCATGAACAGGTACAGCCCGATCTGCGCCCCTTTCACGCCGGTTGGTTTCCCATCGACGATGCGTATAACGCACCCTGGCGCATCGCGGCGACCGCATGTGAGCGTATTGATCAACATACGGTATGCCTGCATTGCCTGGGGTTGAGTGCGGAATTCCCCGAGTGCGCCGAGTACGACGTGCGCTTCCGGCGGACGTTGGGCATTCGCATCAGCGATTCGGACCAGATCGAGCGCCTGGAGGTGTATACCACCGCCGATGTGGTTACCCGCTCGATCCGGGTACAGATTGATGCAGATACCCCTGCACCGGTCGAGCAGATCGGTCTGTCCGCTTGGAACGCGACCATCCTGGAGGTGCATCCCCTCAGCGGCCTGTCGTTGAGCGGCGGCGTGTTGACTGTAGATGGTGACGGGCCGCGCCTATTTACGGTGCGGCTTCGCACGATGGCGCCTGCACATCCGGCCTCCGGAGATGGCGGGCTGGTGACCTTCGATCTTGGACATGACCGCTTCACCGTATCATTGGAAGCGTTGCAGACGCAGGGGCCCATCTGGTACGCCGATCAGCGGGTGTTTGTGACCGACGCCGCGCATCCCGCAGCGCTGCAGGACTACATACAGTCGCATCGCAACCAGCGGACGGTGACACAAGCGGTCAGCAGCCAGGCTGAACAGAGCCTGTCCGGCGCGTTGAACGGGCAGCCGCACCCGCATCCGGTGGCGTTCAGTGTGGGCTGCCAGTATGCCAGGCAACGGTACTGGATTGAGCCGAACGGGGACGTGGTGCTGATGCGTGCGAATGTCGCCACCGTGCCCGCCTCCGACACACCGCGCTACCGAAACTCCGGTGATGCGCGGATGCGTTTCAGGCTGGACGAATGGGTCGTGCGTGGACGATGGGCAGATCCGACCCCCGCGCCGATCTGGACCATCAGCCGCGAGGCTGACGGGCTGGTGCTGGATCAGACCCTGTGCGCCGTACCGCTGCTGCAGCCCATCGATGGTCCCGAACTTCGGGGAGATTCGCCCACTGTCTGTCTGATCGGTTTTCGCTGCGTGAACACCACCGACCGGCCGCTGGCATTCCGGCTGCCGATTGGCTGGAGTCAGGACTCGGCGCGCAGCAACAACCGGCTGCTGACTGGGCGGAACGGGCACGATGACACCACCACGCCGCACAGCTATTGGGAAGCCCTGCAGGCCTGCGCGGGGGATACGCCGGAGTCCTACTGGCTCCTGGGATCGTTCGATCACACGCCGGTGTTGCGGGCGGCTGTGCGCACCGGTATGTCCTGCAGTCCGGACAGGCAGGGGATCTGCTTTCATACCGAATTGGCTCCCGGAGCGGAGTGCTCACTGTTGGTACAATTGCCGTATCTCGCTCTGGATACACCGGAGGAACGCTCAGCGCTCATTGCGTTCGACCTGGAGCCTTCGGTACAGGCTGTCCGGTCGTTCTGGCGGCGCGTCGGCCTGGCAGGCGCTCAGGTCCACACGCCGGATCCGCGGCTCAACGCGGTTTATCGCGCCCATCTGTGGCATACACAGATCAGTGACTTCACCATGCCCAATGAGCCGTGGCTGATCAATACATCGGTCGGCACGTCCACCTATCCGAACTTCTCAGATGAGTCCTGCATGATCATTCAGGAACTTGACCAGCGCGGTTTGCACGACCAAGCCCGGCGCCGGCTGGAGGTCTGGCTGCGTTACCAGGGGACCCGGCCGTTGATCGGGCGTTTTACCGATCACGACGGTGTGTTCTACGGCGCCGGCGGCTACGAGTGCGGCGATACGTATAACCAACACCACGGCTGGGTGCTGTGGTGTCTGGCGCATCACTACTTCATCACCGGCGATGTCGAATGGATCACGCGGCATGCGGACGCGCTGCTGCGCGGCGTGGACTGGGTCTTCCGGCAGCGCGCCCTGACGCGCTCGGGAGGGCGGTGGTCCCGAGGCTGGGAACGCGGCTTTCTACCCGCAGGCAGCCTGGAAGATGTCACGGACTTCTACTACTGGCTGTCGACCAACGCGTTTACCTGGCGCGGTGTGGAGTGGGTTGCACGAGCGCTGGAAGCGATCGGGCACGACCAGGCGGGGCGGGTGCGGACTGAGGCTGACGCATACCGCGACGACCTGATCCGCGGTTTCACCCTTGCCCGTCAACACAGCCCGCTGGTGCGGCTGCGCGATGGCCGCTGGGTACCGCACTTCCCCAGCCGGCTGTATCGGCGCGGTCGCGATGTGGGCTGGATCCGCGAGACGTTGGAGGGCGCGGTCAACCTGCTCATCTCGGGACTTTTCGAGCCGGATAGCCGTGAGGCGCAGTGGATACTGGATGACTATCAGGACAACCGGTATATCGGCCCTCCCTTTGGTTACCCGTTTGCCGACCCCGGCGGCGACTGGTATGATCTGGGCGGTTTTTGCCCGCAGCCCTGCCTGCTGGCCGGATTGATGCCGCATCTGGAACGCGATGAGCCGGAAGTGGCTCTGTGGATGCTGTTCAATGCGTGGAGCGCCTGCTGCCGCGAGGAGATTACCGGTATGGTGGAGCATCCCGCACCGGTGCTGGGGTTTTCCAACGCGGCGCATTTCAAGACCAGTGACGAGGCCAACGCGGTGATGTGGCTCAGATATCTGTTCGTGTTTGCGGCGGATGATGCGTTGCGGCTGGGGTGGGCGCTGCCCCGCCATTGGTTTACCGACGGCCAGCGCATGTTTGCGCACGATGTGGCCACACGGTTCGGCCGCGTCAGCATTGGCTATGAGTCCCGACTGTCTGAGGGCGTGATCTGCGCGGATGCCGCGTTGGGCTGGCGGCGCCCCCCGTCCGCGGTCATTGTGCGGTTCCGGCATCCGGACGGCGCGCCGGTGCAGCGGGTCACCGTAAACGGCGCGCCACATGACCGATTCGACCCGGACCGTGGTGATGTGGATGTCTCCGGATACGAGGGCCGACTGCAGATCGCAGCCTGGTATGAGGGCTGAGACCATGACATCCCGCGAACGGATGCTGGCGGCCATGGATGGCGCGACGCCAGACCGTACGCCTGTAGTTCCCTACTTCTGGGGAGGCGAATACAGCTGGCGGCTGACCGGACGTCCGTTGTGGCAGGTGCTGCATGGAACGGGAGACATGCGGCTGGAACTGCTGGAAGCGATCGATGCACGGCATGCGCCCGACTGGGTGTTGCCCACGCATGTCAGCAGTGGTCAACTCGCGGGTCTGACGTGGCATGATGAGACGACCTGCCACGTACGCTTTCTCGACGCGGACGGACAACCCTATCTGTATCACAAACAGGGTCACTGGCTGATGCCGGAGGCGGATGTACCCCAAGCGCGTCTGTCGTATCAGGCCGCGGAGGTTGAACCGCCGGAGACTCGAGAGCAGGCTGATGAATGGCTGCATACACACATGCCGCATCTGGATGCTTCCATGGGACCAGAACCGCCAGCGGATCGTACGCTGCGCGAGCGGTTTCCAGACCGGCTGCTGTGCTGTGTGGCCACGCCTCCTTTTGCGTCGCTGGCATACACGTTGGGTTTCGAGCCGACGCTGGCGCTGCTGCACTCCGCTCCATCGGTGTGCGCTTATATGATCGAGCGCATACTGGGCGATCAGCATGCCGTGATGCACCGGCACGCGCTGGAGGGATGCGACGCCGTGCTGATGGTGGACTCATGGGCGTCGGCAGACATAATGTCGCCGCGTGCGTATGCCGACTGGATTGCGCCGCTGCATCGGCTGGTATCCGACGCCGCGCATGCGACAGGGATGCGGGCGATCATGTACAATACCGGCAATGTGTTACCGATGATGCCCGTGATGAGCCGGCTGGGATATGACGCCGTCAGCTGTGAAGAGCGAATCAAAGGCGTGGAACTGGACTTGGCGGCGCTGTACGCTGCCTCTGCAGACGGCTGTTGCCTCTTTGGGAACTTTGACGCCTACCTGCTGCTGCGGGGCGACCGGGAGGTGATCGCCCGTGAGGTGAACCGGATGCAGATGGCGTCGGCAGGGCGCCGCTTCATTATGGGTACCGGCAGCCCGATCTGCGATGCCACCGATCCCGATGTCATCGACTGGTGGTTGTCGCTGGTACGCGATCGCCCCGGCTGACGCATGCCCACAGGCGGTGTCTCAACGTGAAGCGGAGACCTCGTCTTCCCACATCTCGAACTGCAGTTCGTACAGGCGGCTGTACAGTCCGCCTCGTGACAGCAACTCCTCATGTGACCCCAGTTCCACAATGCGTCCGTGGTTCAGCACAGCAATCCGGTTGGCATGGCGCACCGTGGACAGTCGATGCGCGATGACCAGGCATGTACGGCCCCGCATCAGGTTGTTGAGCGCTTGCTGCACAAGCCGTTCTGACTCGGTATCTAGTGCGCTGGTGGCTTCATCCAGCAGCAATATCCGCGGGTCCTTCAACAATACCCGCGCGATGGCGATGCGCTGCCGCTGGCCGCCAGACAACCGGACACCACGCTCACCGACATGCGAGTCGTATCCCTCTTCCAGTTCGCTGATGAAGTCATGTGCAAACGCC
>CAZHSN010000007.1:0-41869 GCA_964535125.1 uncultured bacterium | reverse complement strand
GCGCCGTACGCTGCCGGACACTCGCGGACTGTCATGGCCTGCTCCGGAGAACATGCACCTGACCCTGGAGTTTCTGGGAGACATGGAACCCCTCCGGGTGAGAGACCTGTCAGATGCGGCACGCACTGTGACAGCCGCCGTGCCGTCTTTCGATGCACAACTGCACGGCGCCGGAGCATTTCCTTCGCTGGAACGCGCTGCGGTGTTGTGGTGCGGTGTCGGGACAGGCCGGGAGGCGATCGTCAGCATGCAAGCCGCATTGCGGCATGCGCTGCGTGCCCAACGCGTGAAAACCGAAAACCGGCGATACCAGCCGCATGTGACACTGGCCCGCGTAAGAACGCCGCTAGGCCCTGAAGCGCTGAGACAATCGCTTTGGGAGCGGCCGCCGTCGCCGGTGTGGCGCGTGTCGTCGATGGATCTGATAGAGAGCCGGCTGCTGCCGTCCGGCGCGCGGTATACGCCGGTGGAGCGGTTTCCGCTGTACATGCCGGCCACAGATGATGTAGAATAAAGTACACGTATATCCGGAAAGGAGTGCGCTCATGGAGCAGTCCCAGAAACAGAAGGCGCTCGAAATCGCCCTCACGCAGATCGAGAAGCAGTTCGGTAAAGGGTCGGTGATGCGCTTGGGCGACAATGCCCGTCAGGTCATCGAGGCGATTCCTACCGGATCGGTGGCGCTGGATGTGGCCATCGGGATCGGCGGGATCCCCAGAGGACGGATCACCGAGATCTATGGCACCGAGAGTTCCGGAAAGACCACGCTGGCCCTGCAGACTGTCGCCGAGGCCCAGAAACTGGGCGGTGTCTGCGCCTATGTGGACGCTGAGCACGCACTGGATCCTGAGTACGCCCGCAACATCGGCGTTAAAGTTGATCAACTCTACGTGTCACAGCCCGGCACCGGTGAAGAAGCGCTGGAGATCATGGATGCGCTGGTACGTACGGGAGCGGTCGATATTGTGGTGCTGGATTCGGTGGCGGCGCTGGTGCCGCGCGCCGAGATTGAAGGCGACATGGGTGACGCGCATGTGGGCGTTCAAGCGCGTTTGATGAGCCAGGCGCTGCGAAAGATCGGCGGCAGCGTCAGCAAGACCAACACCGCGGCCATCTTTATCAACCAGTTGCGGGAAAAGATCGGCGTGATGTACGGCAATCCGGAGACGACACCTGGCGGACGGGCGTTAAAGTTCTGGGCCAGTGTCCGCTTGGAAGTGCGCCGGGTGGAGACCATCAAGCAAGGTTCCGATCCGATCGGTTCACGTACGCGGGTCAAGGTGGTGAAGAACAAAGTCGCACCGCCGTTCAAGCAGGTCGAGTTTGACATCATGTTCGGCAAGGGCATCTCCCGCATCGGCGGATTGCTGGATATGGCGGTGGAGAAGGGGATTGTTACCCGCGCCGGCACGTGGTTCACCTATGGCGATGTCCGATTGGGTCAGGGACGCGAGAACGCACGCAGTTTCTTGGAGCAAAACCCGGATCTGCTGGAGGAACTGGACGTCAAGGTGCGTGCGCTGGCGGTGGTAAGCTCCGGCGGCGCGGATGACGCCCCGGAAGAGACCGAGTAGCCGCCGGTCATGACCGATCCCGTCCTGGCGGTAATACACCGCGGCGTGCAACGCGGCGGGGTGCTGTCCGTTGCGGACCTGGTAGCCAGAGGTACGCTCAGCCCAGAACTGGCTGCCTGGCTTGCCTGGCGTGTCTGGCAGGGCGACGGCTGGCTGGTGGGAGCGTCGCCCGGCGGCGCTGGAAAGACGACCATCATGAACGCCCTGCTGGGGCTGTTGCCGCACGGTGAGCGAGTCATGGGTGTCGACGATCCGCATTGGGTACACGCCGCTCCACCGGCCACACTGGTGTGTGCCGAGATTGGACCGGCCGACATCTGCGGCTACCTGTGGGGCGCCGGAGTGCGCGCTTTGGCGGATGCCGCCTCCCGGGGATGCCGGGTGGTATCGAACCTGCACGCCGATACGCTCGAGCAGGCGCGCCGGCAAGTGGCGGTTGAGTGCGGCGCTGGTGAGCCGGGCTTCCGCCGGTTCTGTCTGTTTCTGCCCGTAGAGTTGGAGAGCGTCTCAGGAACGATCACACAGCGCCGGGTGACCTGTGTACACCAGGCGGTTGCGGATGGATGGCGCAGTGTCACGGCGGAGACAGCAGCCAGCGAGGCGCCGGCACACGCGGTGCACTGGTTCGGCAAGTGGCGCCACCAGCCGACAGACCTGCTGACACTGCGGCGGATCTGGCTCTCCGATCCGCTGTTTGCAAACGGTTCCGATTTGTGCTAACGTTGGCATATAGGCTCACATCGCGCTGACAGGAACCCACATGCCCATGGATATGCTTGCCGAACTGATTCAGACTCGGGGAGAGACGTTGCACCCCGAATCGCAGCGGCCGCTATGTGATGGAATGGAGCAGTACCTTGCGGACGGCCCAGGCCCCGTTCCCACGATAGTGGTCGTTTCGGAGACACGCCGTCCGCTGCTCAGTCATCCACTGGAAGAGGAGCCGCCTGCGCTGGGCACCGGTTGTTGGGTGCATCGGTTTCCCCTGACGCTGGACAATGTCGAACGGCTCGCCGCGCTGGCGCCCATCGCGCCGGTGGCGTGTCACTGCCATGCCTCGTTTGGCGCCGGTGACCGGTTGGGACGCGTCACCCCGGCGCATATCCGTGCGGTCACCGCTGGCGGGCTGTTTCCGGTCCTGGCGCAGCAGAGCCCCCGGGAGTTAGAGCGCACCGGCCGCAGCTTCGAGTCGGTGCTTCTGGATGCGGTAGCGGCCATCCTGCGCACGGGATGGGAAGGGCCTTGGGGAGCAGATGCGGACCACATCAAGCACGAGGCAGACCTGAAGGCGGCGATCGGCTGCCACTATACGATGTACACCATTGATGTATCCGATTGGCTGCGAGACGCCTCGGCGCTGGACACGGAGGCGTTGGCGCACTGTGAGTGCAATCTGTCCTCCATCAGCCGCAGTATCATCGACTACTTCAGCGGTCATGTGATCACGCCCGAATCGGGTCCTCCGGTAACGCTGTCACGCGAGGAACTGCTCCGGTCGGCCTTTATCTACGAACCGGCCTTGCATCGGGTACAGCACTGGAGCGTGTTGATCTCACGCAGCGTGCGTGATCACGACTTAGAGGTCTCAATCGACGAAGGCGCACGCACCACGACCCCTGAGGACCACCTCTACGTGGCTGAGTTCCTGCATCGGGTGGGAGTGGGATTCCAATCGCTGGCGCCGCGTTTCCCCGGCGCATTCCAAAAGGGCGTGGAGTACCGCGGTGATCTGCAGCGGTTGGACCAGGCATTCGCTCTGCATGCAGCCATCGCAAGGGAACTGCAGGGATACCGGTTGAGCCTGCACAGCGGCAGCGACAAGTTCAGCGTGTATCCCGCCTTCCGAGAACGAACCCGCGGGCGGTTCCATGTCAAAACCAGCGGCACCAGTTGGCTTGAGGCGGTTCGGTTGATCGCACAGGAAGACCGTCCGCTGCTGGAGACCCTGTACGCCCATTGCCTGCGCATGTTGCCAGAAGCCAAGAAGGCTTACCATGTGGACATCACCACAGATCACTTTCCGCCCACCATACCGGATGGATCCGCGCTGGCGTTTCTGGACACTCCGGATGTCCGCCAGCTGTTCCACATCTCCTACGGTGCGTTACTGGATGCGTACCGCACAGAGATGGAGCGGGTCTGGCAAGCGAATGACACACGGCTGCAGGAGATGGTCGAGCAGCACATCGGCCGACACATCGTCCTGCTGACCAGCCGATGAGCACCGCAGGCTTCGCGCCGTTGTTCGATATCAGCGGACGCACGGTTCTCATTACCGGAGGGTCGGGCGTGCTCTGCCGATCTCTCGCGGCCTACCTGGCCCACAGCGGAGCCAATGTCGCGCTCACCAGCCGCACGCGCGAACGCGCGAACGCGCTGGCCGCGCAGATCGAAGCGGCGGGCGGTAACGCACTCGGAATCGAAGCCGATGTGCTGGATACGACCTGTTGGGATGGCGTCTGTGCGACCGTGCTGGAACGCTGGGGCCGCCTGGATGTGTTGATCAACGGAGCCGGAGGCAACCGTCCCGATGCCGGCGCACGCACGGAGCTGTTCGACCCGGCCGACGTCGATGCCGGTCTGCCGGGTTTACAGCCGGAGGCGTTCGCCGATGTGGTGGCGCTGAACTTGACCGGCGCACTCGCTCCCACACAGGCCGCGGTGCGCGTGATGCATCCAAACCGAAGCGGCGTCATCATCAACATCAGCTCGATGAGCGCGTTGCGCCCTCTGACTCGCGTGGCCGCCTATTCGGCGGCGAAGGCCGGTTTGAGTAACTTTACCCAGTGGTTGGCGGTGCATCTAGCCCCCGCAGGTATCCGCGTGAACGCCATCGCGCCGGGGTTCTTCCTGACCGAACAGAACCAGTACCTGCTGAAAACCCCGGACGGCGCGCTCACACCGCGCGGCGGCCGGATTCTGGAACACACCCCCATGCAGCGCTTCGGGAATCCCGAGGATCTGCACGGGGTCGCACACTGGCTGATATCCGATGCGTCGGTCTTCGTCACCGGCGCCGTCATACCGGTGGACGGCGGTTTCAACGCGTACGCCGGGGTGTAACAGGAGGCATCATGGGCAAACCGAAAAACGTGGTGGTCGCTCAGTCCGGCGGACCGTCACCGGTCATCAACAACTCACTGCGCGGCGTTATAGAAACCTGCCGGGCCTATCCGGATCGGTTCGGCGTGGTGTACGGCGCTCAGCACGGTGTCGAAGGCATTCTGAAAGAGGCGCTCATCGATCTCAGCGCGCAACCCGCAGAAGAGATCAGCCTGTTGCGCACCACACCCGCTGCCGGCTCCATCGGCACTTGCCGGTATAAGCTGAAAGCGGCCAACACCGATGATTTCGAGCGGGTCATTGAGGTGTTCAAAGCGCATGATGTGGGCTATCTGTTCTACATAGGCGGCAATGACTCGATGGATACAGCCCATAAGCTGGCGGTGCTGGCCCGCGAACGCGGGCTGGAACTGGCCGCCACCGGCGTGCCGAAAACCATCGACAACGACGTCGGTGACAGCGCATTCCAGTTAATTGATCACACACCGGGGTATGGATCGGTGGCGCGCTACTGGATGGTGGCCGTTCAGGGCGCCAACGAGGAGAACAGTGGCAGTTGTCCGGCAGACCCCGTGCTGGTGATGCAGGCCATGGGACGCAAGATTGGCTACATCCCGGCCGCCGCGCGGCTGGCGGATCCGCAACGCGAGACGCCGTTGCTGATCCTCACCGCCGAATCCGGACTGACGATGCCTGACATTCTGGATGCAGTGAATGACCGCCTGATCACCTGCGGACGCTGTATGGTGGTCGTCAGTGAAGGGTTGGATGTAGGCGACATCGGCGAAGCGAAAGACGGATTCGGCCATACCGAATTCAGCTCCAGCCAGACGACTGCCGCACAAAAGCTGGTGAACGCGCTGAATGCCGCGGGACTGAAGGCTCAGGGCTCGGCACGCGGCCAGGTCTCCGGTTGTGATCAACGGGACTCCATCCTCACGGCGTCGCCTGTAGACCTGGAAGAGGCCTACGCAGTGGGGCAGAAGGCCGTTCAGGTTGCCGCAGAAGAGGGCGGCGGTTGGATGTCCACAATTCTGCGCGACCCCGGTGCTATCTACCGGGTGCGTTATGACCGCGTACCGCTGCAGGCCGTGGCCAATTCCGAGCGAACGTTCCCGACCGAGTGGCTGACACCCGACCGCCTGGATGTTACCGATGACTTTGTGAGCTACGCGCGACCGTTGATCGGCGAGGACTGGGTGAGTGTGCCTCTGGTCAACGGGCGCATGCGTTTCGCACGCATTCAACCGATTATGGCGCCCAAACGTCTTCCGGAGTACATACCGGTGAGCTACCGCCCGAAGACCTGAGCGCGGAGGCAGCACACCGGTCCCGGATAGTCACCTGACCGGGGCGGACCCTGCGTGAACCAAGGCTGCATGAAAACCCGGTTGAACCCTGTTCAACCGGGTTTTCATGCCGGACGTTGCCCATTGCTGGACGGTAGCGATACTATGGATGTTGATACCAGTGATGCGCGTGCGTCCGTGTACGCACACCGGATGTTGAACCCGACTATCTGTTCCGCTGCCGCCGCCAGCGCAGCGTGACCGGATCCGATATCCATCACTTCCGCAGCCTCGGCGATACGGCATGCACCGGGGTGTCGAACAGCGACCTTAAGGAGGTAGCAGATGCCAGCCAGAGTTTACTATGATACAGACGCGGACCTGACCGTACTGAAGGGCAAGAAAATCGCCATCATCGGGTACGGCAGCCAGGGTCACGCACAGGCGCAGAACCTGCGCGACAGCGGCCTCGAGGTGATCGTGGCCGACCTGCCCGGCACCGACAACTGGAATCTGGCGGTTGAGCACGGTTTCCAGCCGATGTCCGCCGCCGAAGCGGCCAAACAGGCCGACGTAATCCAGATCCTCACCGAAGACGAAGTACAGGGCGTGGTGTATGAGAATGAAGTCAAGCCCGGCCTGACCGAGGGCAAGACGCTGCTGTTCTCGCACGGCTTCAACATCCACTTCGGCCAGATAGTGCCCCCGGCCGAAGTCGACGTGATTATGGTCGCCCCCAAGGGTCCCGGCCATCTGGTGCGCCGTGTGTACACCGAAGGCGCCGGCGTGCCGGCGTTGATCGCCGTGTACCAGGACGCCAGCGGCGCCGCCAAAGAGAAGGCGCTGGCTTACGCCAAGGGATTGGGCGCCACCAAAGTGGGTGTCTTGGAAACCACGTTTGAAGAAGAGACCGAGACCGACCTGTTCGGCGAGCAGGCCGTGCTGTGCGGCGGTTGCACCGCGTTGGTTCAGGCGGGCTTTGAGACCCTGGTGGAGGCCGGTTACCAGCCGGAGATCGCCTATTTCGAGTGCCTGCACGAACTGAAGCTGATTGTTGACCTGATGTATGAAGGCGGCATGGATTACATGCGCTACTCCATCAGCAACACCGCGGAATATGGCGATTACACCCGCGGCCCGCGCGTCATCACCGACGACGTGCGTGAGTCGATGCGCGAAATCCTTGGCGAGATCCAGTCGGGTGAGTTCGCGCGCGAATGGATCCTGGAGAACAAAGCGGGACGCCCCGTGCTGCGTGCAGCCCGGCGCCACAGCGCTGAGAGCTACATCGAAGAGGTCGGCGGCGAACTGCGCGAGATGATGCCCTGGCTGAAAAAGAAGTAGGCTGCGGCTGTTTCACCGATCACCAGGCGCCGCCGGTTCAGCCGACGGCGCCTGTTCCGTGCCGCACACGTGCGGAATGGTGTACCCTGTACTTCGAAACCACCACTTACCCGCAGAGGTCAGCCCGATGATCGACCAAGCCCGGTTCTTTGACTCCTATGCAGACAGATGGGACAGCATGGAACGCGCCGATATCGGCGTGCGGCTGGCGCGCGTCGTCGCCGAGGCCGACATCCAGCCGGGTATGCGGCTGCTGGATGTGGGTACCGGTACCGGCGTCATCATTCCTCATCTGCTGGACGCCCTGCAGGGTGACGGTACGATCATCGCCATTGATATCTCCCCGGGCATGTTGAGAGTCGCTCGGTCTAAAGGATTTCCGGACTGTGTGCAGTTTCATTTGATGGACATTGAGGCGGCTCCCTGTCCGGCAGGCAGCTACGACCGGGTGATCTGTAACGCGGTATTTCCGCACTTCACCAATAAGCAGACGGTGCTGGCCCACATCCGCCAGATGCTAAAACCGGGCGGTCTGCTGGTGATCTCCCATCCCACAGGCCGCGACGCCGTCAACAAGGTTCATCAGGAGGCCGGGCCGGTGGTCGCGGAAGACCGCGTGCCGGACGCTGATACCATGCACGCGATGCTGGAAACCGCGCGGTTCGCCGATATCCGTGTGGCGGACGAACCGGAGTTCTATTTGGCGCTCGCACGCAAGCCGCTCACACACTGACACCGCCGCTTTCAGTTCATCCGGTTCCGGTGCGTTACACTGGAGATAACACACACCCGGAGGCGTACCGTGAATGTCCTGGTCGTGCTGATGGACAGCCTGAACTTCCACTGCCTGCAGCCGTACGGCGCGACGCATGTGGCCACCCCTAATCTGGCGCGTTTCGCCCGACGGGCCGTGGTGTTCGACAATCACTTTATCGGTTCGACACCCTGTATGCCCGCCCGACGTGAACTTATGACGGGCCGCAGGGAGTTCCTGTGGCGCGGATGGGGTCACATCGAACCATGGGACCGTCACATCGCACACGACGCCGCGCGCGCCGGACGTGTCACCCAGATGATCACCGACCATTATCACTACTGGGAAAACGCCGCACACGGATATTTCGAGCCCTTCCATGGCATGGAGTTTGTCCGCGGACACGAACTGGACATGTGGGATACCGCTCCCATCCGGCAACTGCCCCAGTGGGCCGCCAGCATCGATACATACCGAAACCTGCCGGCCGGACCGTATCAGGGATGGGGCAGCCGCTTCTACGCCAACGCGCGCCGTTTCGAGCGCAGCGAGGCTGACTATCCCGGGCCGCAGGTGCTGCAGCTGGCCGCAAAGTGGCTGAAAGACAACCTTGGCGGTCCGCCGTTCCTGCTCTGGACGGAGTGTTTCGACCCGCACGAACCGCACTTCCTGCCGATGCCATGGCGCACCATGTACAGCCCGGACGGCAAGGACCATCCCGAGTATACATGCTGGCCGCCGTATCAGCATCCCGACCAGCTGGCCCGCTTTGTCAAACAGGCGTCAGAGGAGGAACTGGCCTGGATCCGCGCCCAGTACATGGGCAAAGTCAGTATGCTGGATCACTGGTTCGGGAAATTGCTGGACCAGATGGATCGGTTGGACCTGTGGAAAAGCACCACGGTGATCGTCACCACCGACCACGGACATGACCTGGCCTGGAGCCGTCTCGCCCCCACCGTATTCGGCAAGCAATACCCTCACCCCGAGTCTCACGCGCGCATTCCGCTGATGATCGCCCACCCGTCGGCTAAACCGGGGCGGGTCTCCGCATTGACCACTGCGGTAGACACCTGCGCCACCGTGCGCGATCTGATGGGTGACCCCGAACCGAACGGACCGGACGGGCGCAGCCTGATGCCGCTGGTGATGGGACGCACGCGCACCCATCACGACTGGGTGATGTATGGCTGGTTCGGTGAAGGCGTGGGATTCAGCACCGCCGACTGGACGTTGATCCAAGGGTGCCGATCAGACCGGCCGCTCTACTGGTACAGCACTACGGCGATGCGGGTGTCCGCCGATATGGACTCCGGCTTCTTCATACCCGGTGTCGCCATACCGCAATGGCGGGTACCGGCCGCCTCACCGGACCTGCCCGCTTTTCTCTGGAGACGCGAACCGTTCACCCTTACGCCTGTCAACCGGTTGGATACCGAAGCCGCCATGACGGCGACCATGCGTAAACGGTTGTCCGAAGCGTTGCGCGCTGTGGCGACACCTCCCGAGCAGTTCGCCCGACTGGATTTGGGCTAGAAAGGCCTTGGGGACGGCCGCGGCGACTCGCCCTCAGCGGCCGTCCCTGACGTTCGCGCACCCGCTACAGCGCCGCGCAGTAGTCCCTAAGCCAGACCAAGGTGTCCACCGCGCTGCCTGGCGCCCCCATCGGCAACTCGTCCGATATGCCGATGATCAACCGCGGCGCGAACGCCTCGACCAACTGATCCACACAGCGTGCGATATCATCACGTGTAAACGGCGGCATGAACAGCGCCGCCGGAATGCCGTCCAGCAGCACCTTGCCTTTCATCCAGGGCGCGGTCTCTTCAATGGTGGCGTCCCCCATCGGGCGGAACGTCAACGCTTCAATACCGTCGAACGGCAGATCGGCAAACTGCGGCAGCAGCGGCTTGAAACTGCCGTCGATGTGCACATGTGTGTAGATTCCGGCCTCGCGCAACATACCGGCACGCTTTTTCCAAAACGGTATGTGATAGCTGCGAAAGAACCGCGGCGAAGTCAACGCAGCATCGATGTTCTCGCCGAAATTGATGATCGGCGTCACGCCCGCCTCCACCAGTTCCGAGTACATCACGTCATACGAGGCGTCGATGGCCTCGAACACCGGCTCGAATAGCTCCGGCTCTTCCGACAGCGCCACCGCGAACGTCTCGAATTTCATCCAGTCCAGCGCCAGCGCCTGGTACGGGCTGCGCGGCAGGAAGAACTGCGGTGCGCCCAAGTCACTGCAGACCCGGTCAGCGGCTTCATGCGCCTCGCGGTTGAAATGCCACCGCGTATGTTCAAAGTACGCCTGTAAAGCAGGCAGGTCATCAGCGGAGTGTACCGGGAAGCGCGTCACGCGCCAGGTATCATCGCCGGCGGCGTGCATTTCGCTTTCCAGCACGCCCCGAGGCGTATGGATGCGGTTCACGAGGCCGCCGCCATCGAGCGGGATCTGCTCAAACCGAATAACCGGGTCATGCTCCACACGCAATGGCGCTTCCAGACCGGTGAAGTAATGCTGGTACCGCATGGAGAGACCCAGCGATCGGTAAAACTCCATCACCGGCATCTGCAGATACTCCGATGGCAGGTCACCCAGACGCTGGTGATACCCGTACCATGGCTCGACACGCGGCTGGAATACGACGCCGTCTATCCGCTCTCCGCTGAATACGGCGAGGTTACGCGCTTTGTGATCCATGTCTATCCCCGATTGGCGAGATTCGTTGCCCGCGACGCGGCAGACCGACCGGCGACCCATCCGGAGGCCCAAGCCCAGGCGAGATTGAACCCACCGCGCTGTCCGTGTACGTTCAGGACCTCCCCTGCGAAAAACAGGCCGTTGTGAAGGGTCGACATCAGTGTATCAGCCTGCACCTCAGTGTGCGACACGCCGCCCCCGGTGAACTCGGCCTCGTTCCAGCCGCGCGTGCCCGTGACACAGATAGTCAGGTTCTTGACCGCATCCACGGGATCGGATTCACAGGCGCTGAGCAGTGCAGTCAGCCGTTCGGGCAGCAGTCCGCTCCACAGGTCCTCATGGGCGACGCCTCGTTGGGTTCGTCGCTCCAATTCCCGCTGCAACCGTGGACGGCTCCAGTGAGGAAGCAGATCCACTTTCACCGCCAGGCTGCGCACGCGCCCGCGGTGGAAAGCCAGACTGAGCGGCTCAGAGGCGTCCAGCACGGCGGTGCCCGATATCCCGTATCGGGTAAACAACAGATCGCCGAACACAGGCGCGCCGGCTTGGTCGGCGATCACTGGCGTGACGGCAGCTGACAACCGCAATCCCTGCAGCGGATGAATCCAGGGGTGTCTGGCCGTCAGGGGTACGCACACCGGTACAGGGGGAACCACCGTGTGTCCCAGTTCTGAGGCCAGTTCATATCCGCTGCCGTCGGAACCCAGCGACGGATACGATCGCCCTCCGGTGCAAAGAAGCACGGTGCGCGCCGTCCAACCTTCACCTCCATACGCCGTGACGCGCCAACCGTCTCCCGAAGGGCTGATAGCGGTCACCCGTGTGTCGGTCGCGACCTCCACGTGCAGCCGCTTCAGTTCCATCTGCAGCACCTTCAACACAGACGCTGCCTGGCGGGTGGCCGGGTAGACACGCTGTTGCTCGCGCACCAGATCCAGTCCTAACTCGGTGAACAGCGCTTCTATCTGCGGCCAACCGAAACGCCCCAGCACACGGCTGATCAACACGCCCGCTTCGGTGTTGAACCGTTGGGGTGTGGGATCAGTATGGGCCAGGTTGCACCGTCCCGCGCCGGTGGCCAGCAGTTTGCGACCGGGAGAGGGTAACCGGTCCAGCACCAGGCACCGGGCCCCCGTACGCGCCGCACTGATGCCGGCCATCAACCCGGCGGCGCCGCCGCCAATAACCAGGACATCCGTCGTCATGGCAGATCGATGCCGCTCAAGCCGTTGTGCGTCCAGCCTGGGTCGCGATCTCCACGAACGGAGCGATTGAGCTGTTCCAGACGCACAGGCCGGGCGTGTCCATCAGCAAACACCATCGTGTGTGAACCGTCGGGCGCCCACAGCGTCCGCAGAGGCAGTTCATGGGCGCTGAACCACTCCGCCAGCAGCACTTTACCGCCCGGGTTGACGACTTCCCACTCGCCGCGCGGTTCCGGGGCATGGACACAGGTGTGCAGCGCGTCGGCATCTCCCGATGCGATCGAGGCATCCGTGTGGTAGAAACACTGCGCATACGCATACGATGTGCTGTCGTATTGCCTCTGAGAGAGATGATCGGCGGGACACCAGAAGGCGTTACGTTCGCGCACATAGGGCTGCAGTACGGGCCGCCAGCGCCGTCCTGTCCAGAGATACCGGTCGCCCGTACACGGCCACAAGCCGTCCCAGTCCGACGCATACAGACGCATGGCCTGAGCCAGCTGACGCAGATTACTGACGCACCCCGTCTGTTTCGCCTTCGAACGCGCGTTCTGAAGCACCGGCATCATGACAGCCATCAAGGCCGAGAGGATCGCCAGCACAACGATCATCTCCAACAGGGTCCATCCTGAGTGTCGCATTCGAGTGGTCACGATGCGAGTATACGGCATTACCGTCCCGGGCGCACAGTGTGTTACACTCACGCCGTTGCGTATACATCAAACAGATCACGGGGGATATCATGAACGAACGCCTGATAGTCGTCGGCGCTGGCGGCATCTCCAACGCTTGGTTCCCGGTCATAAAGGCCGCCGCGTTACAGGTATGCGCCGTGGTCGACACGGACCTGGCCCGTGCGCAGGAGCGGATTGCTCAGTATGAAGTGGCCGCGGAGGCTTCATCCGATCTGCCGGCGATGCTGGCCAAGTACACGCCGGATTTCGTGCTGGACCTGACCATACCCGAGGCGCACGCACAAGTCACGTGCACAGCGCTGGAAGCCGGGCGTCACGTGGTGGGCGAAAAACCGATGGCCGCCAGCCTGGAAGAGGCGCAGCGTATGGTAGCCGCCGCCGAGGCGACCGGACGCATGTACATGGTCAGCCAGAGCCGCCGATGGGATGTCAACCATGACACCGTGCGTCGCACCGTGCAGTCAGGCGAATTGGGCGTGTTAACCACGGCGAATTGCGACTTCTACATCGGCGCGCACTTCGGAGGGTTCCGCGACGAGATGGATTCCCCATTAATCCTGGATATGGCGATCCATCACTTCGACCTGGTTCGTTTTCTGACAGGCGCCGATCCGGTCAGCGTGTACGCCCATGAGTTTAACCCGTATGGTTCGTGGTACCGCGGCGATGCCGCTGCGAGCTGCATCTTCGAAATGACCAATGGACTGGTCTTCACGTACCGGGGCAGTTGGTGCGCCGAAGGCTGTCCTACCAGTTGGAACGGTAACTGGAGGTTGATCGGCGACAAGGGCACTCTGTTGTACGAGTTCGACAAAGTCCCTGAAGGCCAGGTAGTGGATGGACAGCAGGGCTTCCAGGTTGCGTTACGTCCAGCGGCCATCGATGTGTCGCCGATGACGCGCCTGGGATTCGATGGCGGACTGCATGAGATGCTGGCGTATCTGCGTGATGGGCAGACCCCCCAAACGGAGTGTCATGACAATATCAAGTCGCTGGCGATGGTCTTCGCGGCGATCGAAAGCTCCCGCAGCGGAATGCGCGTACCTGTCCGCTGGTAGCTCCACTCAAACGGACGGTTCCGGCTGTCACCGGACCGGTGTCACCGGACCGTCCAACACCTCTCTGACCGCTCTGGCCAGTTGCTCCAGCTGGAAGGGCTTGGTCACGCAAGCATAGTCGGTCTGCAATACGCCTTGGCTGGCGATCACATGCTCGGGATATCCAGACATGAACAGGCAGCGCAGACCCGGCTGCTTCCGCTGCAGCGCCACGGCCAGTTCCCGGCCGTTCATGCCGGGCATCACGATATCCGCCAGTAACAGATCAACGGAAGCCCCGCTGCGCTCAACCAGTCTCAACGCTTCGGTTGGGCTGGCCGCCGTGACCACGTCATACCCCAGATTCGACAACATCAGACGGGTGATCGCCAGTACACCGGGTTCATCTTCGACAACCAGCACTCGCTCCGCCCCTTTCGGCACGGTTTGCGGGCCTGCACCGCCTTCGGCATGCGGCGACACGTTATGCGCCGGCAACCAGATCGTGAACAGCGCGCCGCCTGATGAAGGCGACTGGGCCACAATATGACCTCGGTTTTGTTTCACGATACCGAACACGGTGGCCAACCCCAGCCCGGTCCCTTGCCCCACTCCTTTGGTGGTATAGAACGGCTCGAACAGGTGGGCTAGTGTCTCGCTGTCCATCCCCTTACCCGTATCCTGGATGCACAGCCGCACATAGGGTCCGGGTTCCAGATCGTAGTCCGCTGACTGCTCCGGAGTCAACAGGACGTTCTCTGTCGCCAGCCAAATCACTCCCGCGCCTTCAATGGCGTCCCGTGCGTTGACGCATAGATTGGTCAACACTTGGTCCACTTGTGTGGGATCTATACGTACAGGCCAGAGATCCGCCCCCGGATGCCAGGTGATCTTCACCAACTCACCGATCATCCGTTGCAGCATCTGCACCGATGCGGTGATCTTATCGTTCAGGTCCAACACCCGCGGCTGGGCGATCTGCTTACGAGCAAACGCCAGCAGTTGCTTGGTCAACTCGGCAGAGTGTTTTGCGGCGTTGTAGATCTCTTTCATGCCGGCCCGCACCGATTCAGGGATGTCAGTCCGCTGCATCAGCAGGTCCGCGTACCCGATGATGACCACCAGCATGTTGTTGAAGTCATGCGCCACGCCGCCAGCCAGTCTGCCCACCGACTCCATCTTTTGCGCTTCCACAAGCCGCGCCTGCAGGTGTTCTTGTTCCTGTTCAGCACGCCGTAGTTCGGTCACGTCCAGCAGGCTGACAATCAGCCTCCGGTCGCCGGCTGTGTCGGCGTAATCCGTCAGGTAGACATCGACCAGCCGCTCTTGTTGATCCGCACGCAGGATGGAGGCGGCGATGTGATGCGCATACGGTTCGTTGCGCATGCACCGGGTAAAGATATCCAGGACGGCTTGCTGAGACGACGGCGCAACCAAGTGCTGAAACGACCCGGCCTCCATCAGCTGCATGCGGCTGTATCCGGTCAGATCTTCCAGCTGTCGGTTTGCGTATTCGATACGTCCCTGCTCATCCAGAATGCCGATCGCGTTGTGCGAGTACTCGGCGATGGCGCGAAACCGCGCTTCACTGTGCTGCAGCGCCAGCTGGTTATGCTTCAGTTCCGTAATGTCGAGGCCAAATTCGGTAATGCCGATCAGCTCGCCGTTCGCGTTGAGCACCGGGTGAGACCGCAGCAGCCGGTACCCGCCATTACGCGACCGCACCTCGGCCTGTTGAGGCAACCCTGTCCGGCGCGTCTCCAGTACCGGACAGACTTCACACGGTACATCCCGGCCGCGCCAGACCTCGTAACACAACATGCCGCGCATCTCTGTTGCGGTCACGCCACAATACCGCGCCGCCGCTTCATTGGCCCACTGCACCCGTAAATCCGGCGTGAGGAACACGAACGTTTCCGAGGCGTTCTGACGGATCATGTCATAGACAGATGCATGCCGTTCCGCACGGTCCTCGCGGTACCACCAACTGGACAATGACTTGGCGAGTTGATCGAGACTGGCGAATTCCGCAGCATCGACAACCTGCCCGGGCCATAGCGCAACCCCCAGCAAGGCGCGCACATCGGTGAACCGTCTCAATGGGAACAGCAGCAGCGGACTGGATGGATCGGGGGTTAGTCGATTGTCGTCAGGCCAGGTGTCGTGTTCAACCACTTCGCACAGGCCGTCCACCAGCGATGTATCGCCTGCCCGCGCAACGTGCCATTACCGTTCGGTCTTCGGCTGCGCACGCCAGCACCACACCGCGGCGTACAGATCGTCGCGCGCCAGCAGCGTACACAGTTGCTGGACCATGGGCAGGAATCCCTGCCGTGATTGCGGGATGAGAAGTTGACAGGCTTGAAGATGCGCCTCAGACCAACGCAGGCGCCGCTGCGGGCAGACGCCAGCGGCAACATGCAATCGGGCGTGCTGGGCTTGCGCCCGGGCATTCAGGCGTTTGTGCAGATCCACCCAGGGATTGGCGCCGTCTTCAGCCATTGGCTCCCCGCCGTGTGTCATGCCGGCGTCACGCTGTTCGCCCGCCCGCTGCGTACACCGCTGAGCCGCTCAGTCCAACCCGGCTGGCGTGATCCGTTTCGCGTTATGCAGATAGGGCCGTAACGCCTCCGGAATGAGTACGCAGCCATCGGGTTGCTGGTAGTTTTCCAGTACAGCGATCAACACACGCGGCAATGCCAGGCCGCTTCCGTTCAGCGTGTGAACATACTCCGGCCGAGCGCCAGGCTCCCGACGGAAGCGGATGTTGGCGCGCCGGGCCTGGAAATCACGGAAGTTACTGCAGGAACTGACCTCAAGCCATTCATTACATCCCGGCGCCCACAGCTCGATGTCGTACTTCATGGCCGCGGTAAAGCTCAAGTCGCCGGTACACATCTGGATGTACCGCATGGGCAGTTTCAACCGTCTGGCCACTTCGGCGGCGTCGTTCAACAGCCGCTGCAGTTCCTTGTCCGATGTCTCCGGATGTACATATTTCACCAGTTCCACTTTGTCAAACTGGTGGCCCCGCTTGATGCCGCGCACATCACGTCCTGCGGACATCTTTTCACGGCGGAAACAGGCGGTATACGCCACGAAGTACATGGGCACCTGATCCGGTTCCAGTATCTCTTCGCGGTACAGGTTGGTCACCGGAACCTCTGCGGTGGGGATCCACCACAGGTCTTCCTCGGCATCGCGATACAGGTTATCGCCGAACTTGGGCAGGTTCCCGGTGCCCACCAAGCACTCACCCCGCACCATATACGGCGGATAGATCTCTGTGTACCCATGTTCGCGGGTGTGCAGATCCAACATGAAGGTGATCAGGGCGCGTTGCAGCGCCGCACCGGCGCCTTTCAGCACGTAGAACCGTGACCCGCTCATCTTGACGCCGCGCTCAAAATCGATAATCCCCAACGCTTCCGCCAACTCCCAATGCGGTTTCGGCGTAAAGGAAAACTCAGGTATATCGCCTTCCTGGCCGGTGATGACGTTGGCGGTCTCATCGGGCCCGTCCGGCACGTCCGGATGGGGGAGGTTGGGGATCTCCAGCAAGCGCTTTTGAAACTGCTCGTCCAGTAGAGCCAACTGCTGTTCCAACTGGGAAATCTGATCGCCGACTGCGCGCATCCGATGGATCTGCTGCTGCTTCTCGGTGGCGTCTTGGATGCGCGGGATCGCCTTGGACACAGTATTGCGCTCTGATCGTAACGACTCCGCCTGCTGCATCAGGACACGGCGGTCCGCATCCATCTGCAGGATCTCATCGATGAGTGTCGCCGGCTCACCCAAGCGTGCCAGGCCGCTCTTCACCACATCGGTGTGTTCGCGTATCAGGCGGATATCAAGCATCAGTCAGTCCCCTTTCGGCCAGCGCAGTCACTGCGGCGGCCCGTGTGCATGTTCAGTCGCTGTACATACCCAGCACGTGGTATCCGCTGTCCACATACAGCGTTTCGCCGGTGACGCCGCGACCCAGTTCGGACGCGAGAAACACCGCTGCGCCGCCCACATCCTCCAGATCGGTGTTACGCCGCAGAGGCGCCACCGCACGCACCTTCTGTACCATGCTGCCGAAACCGGATATCCCGCGAGCGGCCAGGGTGTTCAACGGTCCGGCCGAAATCGCGTTGACGCGGATGCCGCTCGGGCCCAGATCGTTCGCCAAATAACGCACACAGCACTCTAGCGCGGCCTTTGCCACACCCATTACGTTGTAGTTGGGGATGACGCGTTCCGCGCCCAGATAGCTCAGCGTCAAAATCGATCCGCCGCGTGTCATCAACGGCTCCGCCATGCGGCTCAACGCCACCAGTGTGTAGGCGCTGATCTCCAGGGCCGTGCCAAATCCCGCACGCGTCGTGTCGACAAATCGTCCGCCCAGATCGTCCCGGTGCGCAAACGCCATGCTGTGCACCAGCACATCCAGCACGCCGTATTTCTCAGCCAGGGCGGTTCCCAGTGCGTCGATCTGTGCGTCCTCTGAGGCATCCAGCGGCATCGTCTCTGCGCCGATCTGAGCCGCCAACTCCTGCACGTTTTTCACAAGCCGCTCGTTTTGGTACGTAAGCACAACGCGCGCCCCCGCATCGGCCATCGCCTGTGCGATACCCCAGGCGATGCTGCGGTTATTCGCGACTCCGGTGATCAGCGCTACCTTGTCGCGCATCAACTCTGCCATTGGCTACCCCCTGATAGAAACGATGCCGCCCCTAACCGGCAGGGCGCGGCATGACGCACAGAACGGTGATATCGAGTTCAGTATAGCAATTTGCCGATGACGGTTTCAACCGGGACCGGACCGAACTGACGACTGTCGTCAGAGACCGGCGCATTATCACCCAGTACATATATGGTGCCGGGCTCCAGACGGCGCCCATCCGGCGTGACATCCCCCGGCAATGCCGCCACCCGCTTGATCAGGTTCTCGCCATCATAATGGAATACGACGATGTCACCCCGCTGTATGGGCCCGAACAGCAGCGATCCCTTGCCGACCAGCACCACCTGTCCATCATGCAGCGTGGGTTCCATCGACTCCCCTCTGACCACCGACAGGGCGAAAAAGGAGTGGTAGAGCAACGCAACTGCTAAAAAAACCAGCACGGCCACCAAGTCCCGAACCCATCGCGGCGCACGAACGACCGATTCCGACCTGACCGCCGCGGTCTCCCTTGAGGGAGACTCTGGTGCGGGAGTCTCTGAAACCGGCGAGGCAATGACATCCTCCCTACCGGAATGTGACGCTGTAAGCTGGTCGGACTGGTCCATTCAAGGCGCCCCGTATTACATTGGATTTGGGTGTTGGCAGTGCGTGGCTGTAGTATACCTTTGGCACACGATACGAACAAGATGAGGCGTCTATGCAAGGGATAACCCGGATACTGGAAGCGATATCTCGCCAGGCGGAGTGGTGGATTGTAGGCCTGCTGGCCGTCCTCTTGCTGCTGATTCTGGCGCTGATCAGCCAGCAGGTGAGACTGAGCCGTTTGAACCGACGGCTGGACCGGCTCACGCGCGGTGCGACCGGGGTCTCTTTGGAGCAGGCGCTGACCGAGTATCTGGCTCAGATAGACCGGTATGACACCCGCATGTGCGACGCGGAACGGCGCTGCACCGCACTGGAAGACACGATACGATATTGTCTGCGATATGTGGGTATGGTAAGGTACGACGCCGTGGAGGACATGGGCGGCCAGCAGAGCTTCTCGCTGGCCCTTATGGACGACAGCGACAATGGACTGCTGATCACCAACGTGACGGGCAGGCAGTCCTCCCGGGTGTACGCCAAGTCCATCAAGGGAGGGCACGCCAACCTGCCTCTGTCACCAGAGGAGAAACAGGCCATCACGGATGCACTGCAGCCGGGCCGTACGCCGGCTCAGTAGGCATAAAGCGATCTTCGGACTACCGATGGAGGCGGTCGATGGATACCTCGCTGCTGGTGGAGCGCGCAAGGGCAGGTGATCAATCGGCATTTGATGCGCTGGTGCGCGCTCATGAGCGTCAGGTGTTCAACCTTGCGTGGAGACTGACCGGCAACTACCACGACGCCAATGATGTGGCGGTCGACGCATTCATCCGCGTGTACCAAGGGCTGGGTTCCTACCGCGGCGACGCCAGCTTCAGCACCTGGCTGCACCGGGTGGTTGTCAATACCTACCTGGACTTCCGCAAGCGCAAGCAGAACCGCCCCATGATCTCATTGGAAGAGACGGTATCGCGCGGCGGTGAAGACGCGTATGAACGCCAAATAGAGGATCCCAACCCGGGCCCCGATGAACTCCTCGTCCAAAAGGCTGAATCCGAGATTTTGCAGCGCGCCATTGACCGGCTTCCCGAGGATCGGCGGATACTGGTGGTGCTATACCACTTCGGTGAGCAGGGTTATGAAGAGATCGCATCCATTCTGGGTATACCCATCGGGACCGTCAAGAGCCGCCTGAACCGCGCCCGCCTCGCGCTGAGAGATATACTGGCCAATCACCAGGAACCCACGTAACGGGCGTTTCGTCATACAGGTGACACTCTGGAGGCGCCCGTCCATGCATCCCATGACCTGTGACCAATTTGAAGAACTGATCTCATCGCTTGCCGAAGGTACCTGCGACCCGGCGCTGGCGGCCGTAGCGCATCGTCACACAGAAGGCTGCACGGCATGTGCGAGCGCTTTGGCCGACATCTCGGCGCTCTATGCGCGCCTGCAGTCCGCACCCACGGCCCAGACGCCCGATCTGGCGGCGCAGGTGCGCGCACGCATTGACGCGGAGCAGGTCAAGAGACGGCAGCTGTTCCAGCGCACATGGCCTGCGTTCGCCGCGGCGGCCGCACTGCTGGCAGCCGCCTTGCTGGTGCAGCCGGCCAGCCGGCCTGTGGTGCAGCTCACGCTGCTGGAGGCCTCCTCAGGGCATGCGACGCGACCCGCGGGTGCGCCGCAACTGGAGCGGCTGGCCGCAGCAGACGGATCCCAGGGATGGATTCTGCGGATCCCCGCATCACGAACGGCGACAACCGTTACGATCCAGAAGACGGACAGCGATGAGTCTTCGCGCATGGTGTTTCAAGGGGTAACGGAAGCCGATCTGCCGCTGGTGCTGCCACCCGCGCGCACCGAGGCCGAGCGCACCGCGGCGCTTCAGGTTCATATGCGCCGTGGTAACGGTGATACCCTGTTGTGGGTGCCGGCATCCAGCGGTCTCGCGGATCAGCGCCGCTCGCTCTCCCTGCAGAGCACCTCGCTCACTCAACTGATGCGTCAGGTAAGCGCGACATGGGGCGTCCCGATCAGGTACCAAGGCCTGCCCGACCGCACGCTGCGGTTGAACGTAACCGTCAGGCATGCCGATGCACAAACGGTGCTGCAGCAGATCGCGGAACAGACCGGGTTGACCCTTTCGCGTCAGGCTGACGGATTGTTCGACTTTTCACCGGGATCGTGACGCGACCGCACGATGGGAGGCGCCGGTGAGCCGGCCCGTTGAAGCGCAGCACGCATCTGACTGCCGCTGAAGGGCTTCAGCAGGAACTCCACCGGCACGGAACCCGGAATCCGATCTACCGGTACATCGCGGTATCCGCTGCAGATGACCACAGGCAACGCAGGCCGCAGGGCGCGAAGCTGCGCGGCGGCCTCAGTGCCCTCCATGTCTCCCATGCCTTGGTCTAGCAGCACCGCGTCAGGACGCTGTACATGCGCCTCAAACCATTCAAGCAGCGTGCGGGCATCCGCAAACTCCAGCACATCATACCCGGACATCCGCAGCACGCGCACCATCGCTGTACGCACAGACTCCTCATCGTCAGCCACGACGATCATCGGCGACACACCCCGCGCGGTGCGGCCGTCACCCGTACCGCAGGCAGCCCGGGGTGCGACCGCCAGGGACGCCGCGGGCAGGCCGTCATGCGCGCCCTCGCGCGGTACGCCTGCACCACGTGCAACAGGTTCCACAATAGGCAGCAGCACACGGAAACGGCTGCCGACGCCGGCCTGGCTGCGAACCAGCACGGCTCCACGGTGCATCCGTACAGCGCCGATCAGACTGGACAGGCCGACACCCCGCCCCTGCCGTTTGGTGGTGAAGAACGGCTCGAACAGCCGTGAGAGGGTGGCCTCATCCATGCCGGAACCCGTGTCGGTGACCTCAAGATGAAGATACCTGCCCGGTGGAAGGGGTTCCGGAAGCGCATCGTCCAACTCACCGGCGGTGTAGTTCTGCACACCGGTGCTCAAGATCACCTTCCCGCCAATGTCGGTTGCCTGCATCGCGTTGATCACCAAGTTCTGCGCCACGCGGCTGATGGCTAACGGATCACCCATTGTCATCGGCAGCGACTCCGCAGTATGCAGCGAGAACGCCACGCCAGGTTTCAACGCGGGACGCACCAGCGCGGGCAGTTCTATCGCCAACCCGTTCAGGTCGACAGGTTCCTGGCGCAGCACGCCTTTCCCGGCGTAGTCCAGCATCTGCTCACACATGTCAGCAGCCTGGCGAGAGGCGCGTTGCAGCGCGATCATCGCCTCTTGAGCCTCGGCATCCAGTTGACGGCCCATGGAGATCACATCGGCATTTGTGTAGACAGTGGTCAACAGGTTGTTCAGGTCATGTGCAAATGCGCTGGCCATCAACCCCAGGCTTTCCATGCGCTTGCGCTGCTCCGCCAACTCCTGCTCGGCGAGTGTCCGCCGTTCGGCGTCCACATTGGCGGTCACGTCCTGCAGCAGCACCAGGCATCCCGATTGATGCCTCAAGGGGGCGCACGTCACCAGGTAGTGGTGTTTCCCATCCGGATGCTCTACGGGTTGATTGTCATCGGCGCACGTGTTGAGCCGATCACGTAATGCGGGCCACCTGTCGAACACATCCCGTGCAGGGAGCCCGACAGCGGTATCCGACACATCAAGCACGTGTCGGGCCGCCGGGTTCAGGTCCACTATACGCTGCAGATGGTCGATGACAACAACCGCCTGCGGGAGCTGCATGAACAGTTCAGCCCGTGCAACAGGGGCGATGTCCATAAAACGGTGCCGCACCAAGCCTTGGTACACCATGAGGCCGAAGATCAACATCCCGGCAGGGGTATAGTCGACACCCCGCACCGGCAGCAGATCCAGCGTATAGCTCAACGCCACCCCGATGACCACCACGGCGCCGGTTCCCACCAGCAACGACTGGCGCTGGTAGATGCGCGGAGCGCTCAGCGTGTGACGCAGCAGCATGTAGAGTGCGATGATCCCACACAAATACGCATATCCGGTAAACATATAAAAACCGGGGCCATGGTCGAACACAATGATCGCCCCGCTGGGTGTCATCTCCCGGCGCACATCGACCCAGACCCAGTGCATCCATGCGGGCGACCAGAGGATCAACTGGCTCAGGAGAACGGGAATCCACAGCAGCAGGGATCGCCGGCGCGTGAAACACCGCTGTCGGCCGCTGTAGCAGGCGGCAAATCCCAACATGAGAATAGGTACAGCCAGGCTGGGGACATACTCCAGACGCGCCCAGAGCAGTCGCCAAGGCATGTTCAGTGTGGCGGCTTCGGCTATATAGGCCAACGCCCATAACGTTGAGGCAGCCATACCCGCAGCAAACCAGCCCGCGCCAGGTGTATGGGCGCGCCGACGCCAGATCAGCACACTGAGATACGCCGCGACGGCGGCGGTAAGCCATAGCACCACGCTGTGCAGCGTGTGAATGGCATGGAGGGACATACGACAGCCTCCAGTCGGCGACCGGCTGTCAAGCCGGCGGGTCAGATACCCGGCTCGGGGCTCCAGTGAAGTGTACCTGTTTATGCATTGACCTGCGTATCGCCGTGTGTGTTCCATCGGAAGAACCATTGGCGCGGCGTCTGGCATTCTGGTACATTGAAGGCACACGCAGTGTACGCCACAGGTCCTGTCACCTTCGGTGACGGGTAGGAGAAATCCGGTGAGAATCCGGTGCAGTGCCGCTACGGTATCCCGCGCGACGCGGGTAAGCCCGAACGCCAGCCTGTGGCTGACCGTCGACGTCCCTCGCGTCAAGGGGTGTGGTCCGTTTCTCTGCCGTCAGGCAGCACACACCCTGTCCGTACCGCGGGCAGGTTTTTTTTTGACGCCGACACAACGTGCGTGAACACGCCGGGCAGACGCCCGGTCTGGAGGCGTACAGTTGCTCAATCCACGAGTTTGGAAAGCTGTGGCGGTGTCGGTACTGGCAACGCTCATGGCGTTCCCATTCACGGCGTCCGCACAGACGCCTGGTTACACCCCTTCCGCAAACTATACGACCACTTTGCTAGAGGGCGTTTCGGGTTCCATGGTGTCGCTCGGACCCTCCGGCCAGTTGGCGATCGCTCAAGACTCATGGGGCGGCGGCGGTAAGATCACCGTCTATGACACATGGAAGCCCGGGCGGCAAGTCATCGCCACGTTCGAAGCGCCTGAGGCCGCCACGTTCCAGTTCTTCGGCGGTATCTGCTGGATCGACAACAACACGATTGCCTTTACCGAAAACGGAAGCACCTCGGCTGCCTTCAGCGGAAACGTACAGACCGGCTCTGTCAGCCGGCTTACCGCCGATGGCGCGCTTCCGTTTGCCGCACAGATCATCCGACGCCCGTCTGACGGGGCGTTGCTGGTGGTACAGGCGGGAGGTCCCGGAGGAAACGGCGTCTCAATGATCAAGGACGGCGCCGTTACCACACTGGCCTCCGGGTTGGGTACCGGCTACGCCGCCGGCATCGGCTTCGCGTCTGATGGATCTCTGTTGATCGGTGACTCGAACGATCCCGACTTCATGGGCAACAGCGGTCTGCTGTACAAGCTGGATCAGGACGGCACGGTCACCGCTGTCTATGACCTGGCGGGCGGCGCCGGCTCCGGACTGGCCGACTTCGTGGTGCTGGCCGACGGCAGCGTGATGGCAGCCACCGGTGGGACGCTGACGCTTCTGAACAATCAGTTGAACAACGCGGCGCCGTTCGGCTCGTTCGACCCGGGCTGGAACTATGTCAGCGCGGTAACCTACCACGGCGGCTCTTTCGCACCGGGTGGGGATGGCGTACTGGTGGTTAACGGCACGTTCACACCGGTCGCCGGAGTCTTCGCAGTACAGCCGGTGCCCGAACCGGCCAGCATGCTGCTGCTGGCAGCCGGTCTGGGCGGCGTCGCGTGGCGCTCCCGCAAGCGGAGCAGGCGCTAACAGATGCGGGCTCTCTGCGCGCTCCTGTGTGCCTGCGCAGCCGGGGCGGCTGCCGCCTCCCCCTTTGCGACGCGTGTCATCGCCTATACGCCCGGCGCCGGCGCACCGGCGGTCGACCCGCAACAGGCGCTTGGGGCGCCCTCGCGTGACGCCACACCGGAAGTACCCGATCCCACGACGTCGGTCTCAGTGGCCATGGGCGGCGAACTCGTTCTCGGCTTCGACCGTCCCATCATAAACGGTCCCGGATGGGACTTTACGGTGTTCGGCAACGCGTTCTACAAGGGTGGAACCCGCACGATCGCGTTTATTGAACCCGGCGTGGTTGAGGCAGGCGTCGATGTGTCCGGCAACGGGCAGCCTGATGCTCAGACACGCTGGTACCGCATCCAAGGCCGCCCCAACCCCATGTATAACTGGGGCGGGGTGGACCTGGAACAGAACCCGCACTGGGGACTGACCGATGTTCACCCGGTGGATGGGCAAGGCGATCCGCTGGTCCCCACTGACCCGATGAAGCCGGGCATCTCTCCCGGCTCCGCGGGCGGAGACGCCATGGACCTGGACTGGGCGGTGGACGCATTGGGGCAACCAGTCGCGCTGACCGAAGTTCATTTTCTGCGCATCACCTGCACGGGCACATGGTCTACCGAGATCGACGCGGTAGCCATCCTGCACGGCAACACACGCACCCTGAGTGGACGCGCAGATCTTCAGGGACTGGCCGCCGGTGTAAGTCCGGCCGGCATCACCGCCAGCCTGTCTATCGGCCAGGCCGGTTCGACAGGATCCGATGAGACACACACCATCACACTGGATGACACGGGGGCGTTCTCCCTGGCGACCACGGTCTCCGGTTTGCTACGGGTGCGTCTATCGGTCCCACGCTTCGTTCCACTGACTCTGGAACCGGTCGACCCGGATGCAGCGCCTCTGGTCTGGTCACTTGCCAACGGTGACGCAGACGGCGATGGCGCGGTCACGTTATTCGATTACCTGGCCATCGACGCCGCGTTCGGCGCCTCAGGCGGGCTTGCGGATCTGGACATGGACGGCGCCGTGACGCTGTTCGACTACCTGGTGGTCGACCGCTTTTTTGGCGCTTCCGAGTAGCCACATGACCAGGCCGTCATCGGTTCTCCCGCCGGTGACGGCCTTTTCAGCCTTTACTACTCACCACATCACCTGAACCCGCTGACACAGCGGCTCAGCATGGATACTCACAGTGGCCACACGGGTGCGCGGATCCCATGAACACCGTACAGGCCGCCCCTGCAGCGTTACGCGAACAGGACGTCTTGGTGTGTGCCAACGCAGTTCATATCGCTTGCGCAAAGGTAATCCAGGACAGACCCCGGATGTCGGCCCGACCGAGACGGTCCATCTGCGTCCCGATCCAGTCAAGCGGATAGGCGTACGCCGGTATTCCCCACGGCGGTAGTTCAACGATATTCCATCATCCTCATACAGCATGGAACCATGCGGCCGACCCGGGCGGATATCCAGTATCAACGGATCTACAGGGAAGGCTGAGGTGTAAGGCATGTCCGGCTGCATGGGAAGTACGCTGCCCTGCCGTACAAACAAGGGCATCCGCTCCAGTGGACAGCGATACGTAATCACGCGCGGACCGGTATACGTCTGACCGGTAAACCAGTCGATCCACCCTCCTGGCGGTATCCAGATACTGCGCGTCGCCGCGCCATCAAACATCGGCGTGGTAACAGGCGCCACCAATAGGTCGGGACCAAACAGGTATTGATCCATCCGGTAGGCATCTTCATATTCAGGCCAGTTCAAATACATCGGCCTGCAGATGGGTATACCGGTGCGATGGGTCTGCCATGCTGCGGTGTACAGATAGGGCAGCAGACGATACCGCAACTGAAACAGCTCGCGCGCCGTGCGGATCCCTCGTTCGCCGTAGTTCCAAGGAAGACGCGGGTTGCCTTGTTCCAAATTGGCGTGCGCGCTGTGCAGCCGCAGGATGGGACTGAATGCGCCGAACTGCAGCCATCGCGCATACAGCTCAAACTCATTGGTCAACTCACCGATGAACCCGCCAATATCATGGGTTACCCAGGGAACCAACGCATTGCCGGCAGTGAGGGTATAGGGGATCTCCCATGCCAGCACCTTCCAGTTGCTGTAGCAGTCGGCCGTAAAAAAAGCCGGATACCGATGCGAACCGGGGCCGCCGTACCGGCTGAATACAAAAGCGCGCTGTCCGGTGTGCCGCTGCGTATAATCGTAATACACCCTGTTGGTCCACATCTGCGCATCCAACCCGGGCATCTGTGCGAAGTCGCCATCGATCCACCAGAAGTCAACGCCTTGATCGATCAACTCGTTGTGGTACCGCATGTACAGCTCGGCCGCGGTTTTTTCAGCCAGGTTGAAATAGACATTTGTGTTCACCTGCCGTAGGTCGGCAGTCAGGCAGGCCGGCTGCAGCAGTCCGCCGTTGTGTCCCCAGTCGGTGACGCGTAACGCCACCAGGTTACGCCCTGACTCTGAGAGATACGGGGCGATGTCGATGCTGGTGCGCTGGTCGTAAACGCTCTTACCCAATTCACCGAAGTGCTTCACGAACTGGCCGTTAACGTACAAGTCGTACTCATCGTCCACGCCGCCAAAGCTGATGTAGGCCGGTCCCTGCTGAAACCGGTCGCCGGCCTCAACCCACCGCCGATACCACGCCACGCCATCATAGCCGGGCGCCAGGTAGGCCTCCCAAGGCGCCGGTTCCTTGGCGATCTGCCAGGGTATGTCATCGAAGTCGCGCAGATGCCAACCCTCTGTCAGGCCGATGTTTGTCGGGTCTGTGCGAAACCGCCAACCCTCACTCAGGTCCACGAACGTGTCCGTGTTCATTGGTCCCAATCCCAATAGTCGCCGCGCCTCTTCGGCCCGTGAGTCTCTTGGGCTAAGACCGCTGCTCGGATGGTCATTCAAGGCGACTCGCAGACCGGCCTGTTTCAACCGCTTGAGAAACGCCGGCGGATCCGGCACGAAGGGACTCCAGTCCAGACTGCCTTGCCAGCCGTAAGGATGCCAAGCGAAGTCGAACACGAACACATCCAGCGGGATCCGCTCGGTACGGAAGCGCTGCACGATGCGGAATATCTCCTCGGCATCCACCGGTTGATGGTTGAACTCAAAGTTCCAGTCGGTCACCCAAGCGCCCAGTGCATAGCGGGGGATCATGGGAATAACGCCCATCAGCGCGGAGAACCGTTTATACAGTCGGGCATAATCGCGGCCGTACACAAACAGGTACCAGTCCTGCGCGGTCATGTCGGTGCGTGGCTCTATCCAGTCGGTGGCTGCGTTCCATACCGGCGTGCGGCTGTCGTCCCACAGCCAGTACCCCGACCGACTCAGCGGACCTACGGGAAACGTGGGCAGCATGTTTTCCGGTTTGGTTTGCTCAATGATGGCGTTGAAACTGCTGACCGGCCCTCCCAGGTTCTTCTGGTCAACGGCGCCCCATCGCCACTCATGCCGCCCCTGAGCATCCATCCATGCGGCGATCAGGTTGTCTGAGTGAAACCGGCCCGATCCAATCTTGTAGCGCAGTTTCACCACCGGAGTCTGAATGGTCAGCCACCCGGCACTGTGCCTGACATGGAATGCATGACTCTGCAGACTGCGATTGGTAACCACCGCACT
Source organism: uncultured bacterium (assembly GCA_964535125.1). GTDB lineage: Bacteria > Armatimonadota > HRBIN16 > HRBIN16 > HRBIN16 > CAZHSN01. Next base: position 13,331 of record CAZHSN010000007.1, on the reverse strand, counting down.
GGGCGCATCGACAAATCCATTCGCGGCGTACTGCATGCGGATCAGATCGGGCGCCAGCACGTCAAAGCGCGCAGCGCCGCACACTACCTGATGACCCGCCACACGAAACGGCAGTTCCGATGAACACGCAGGACCTATCAGCCCCAATATACTGATCAGCACCAGAACACTGCGCATGCATGCCACCTCCTGGGTCCGTTCTTGTAATGCTGCCTATCTGTTATGCAGTCAGTGGCTGATACCCTGCCCCCCGCTCTTGCCCTGGTTGCGCTGCATCTCGACGCTCCGCACACCGGTGTGATACCATGTTCGTACATTACCTGTGTTCGAACAATGAAACGGAACCTGACTCAACACATCGCGGACAACATCCGCTGTCATATCCGGGAAACCGGGCAGCCTGCACCGGGTGAACGCCTGCCGACAGTGCGTGACCTGCGCGCTCAGTATCAGGTCTCTCTGAGCACCATCGCCCATGCGCTGGACCTGCTGGTGCTGGAGGGCGTACTGGAACGCGGCGCCGACGGCGTCTGCCGAGTGCGACATCACACGCCAACTGACACGATGGTGCTCGGGTTGATCTTGCCGTTCGAAAACGACGATGATCTGGTGTTGCGGGTATACCGCGGTGTGGAGCGCGCCTGCAGGCGGTTCGGTGTGTCTCTCATCAGCGCCACCACCGGCTTGGACTATGAGACAGAGCGTTCGGAGGCATACCGTCTGGCAGCACAGGGATGCGCAGCGCTGGTGGTGATGCCGTCGTTGCGTACTGCCGTGCAAGCGCGGCATGATTATGTCAACGACGCCCACTTGAACGCCCGTATCGCGCTGATTGATCTGGTATTGCCCGGCCATCGCTGCGGCGGCGTCACCTTTGACAACGCATCGGCGGCGTCCGAACTGATGCATCGCCTCATCACGGAAGGGCGACAACGCATCCGGATCCTGAGACCCGACGTTCCGGCTGCGGTCGAGCGGCAGTATCTCTCTGTCAATGAGCGGATCCGCGGCGTGCGTCTGGCGGCCGGTAACACCGTTCGGCTGTCAGTCGAAGCCGTTTCCATGACCTCCCGCGACACAGTCCACGCACGTGTCAGGCAGTGGATCGCGGATAATGACCTGCCCGATGCGGTGATCGCCATTAATGACTTGTGTGCTGTGTATGTGATCACCGCGCTGCAGGCACATGGGATCTCGACACCGCAGACAGTTAGAGTCGCAGGATTTGACAACCTGTCGGTGCGTCAGGCCGTCTGGCCTCCGTTTCCGACAACCGCCCCTGATTTCACGCGCGCCGGCGAGCTGGCCGCCGAAATGACATTGCGGCCGGAGATTGGCGCCAATCCACGCGTCTATCTGCTGCCGGCGCCGGTACTGTGGCCCGACAACACGCACCCGTACGACACCACCATGCATTCACTACAAGGAGCTGACCAATGAACTCTCGCGAACGCGTACAGGCGGTTTTACATGGCGAGCGTCCCGATAGACTGCCGTTCAACTTCTGGATGGACCGCGACCGCATGGCCGAATTGGACGCCCGATGGGGCGCGGACTTTCGTCTCACCCATTTTGGCGTGGACGTCATCGAAGGCTTCGCCATGCTGCCGTTCTGGGCCGGCATACCGATGGAGTACATCAATGACGGCAAGACCGTCTGGCAAACCAAGCCCATGGTCGATTCGCTGGACCAGGTGTTGAATCACCCGCTGCCCGATCCAACCGACGAGGCGTATCTGCAGGATGTGCGCATGCGGCGCGCCCAAAACCCAGACAAAGCGATCTGGCTGCATTTCCCTCCGGCATTCTCACAGCTGGAACCGCTGCGCATGGCTGAAAACCTGTTCCTGGATGTGTATGATGATCCGGAGACCATGCACGAGGTGCTGACACGCCTCCTGTCAGTACAGATTCCGTTCTGTGAGATCGTCTGCAAAGAGGACTTCGATGTGCTGTATCTGGCGCATGACATCTGCAGCCGCAACGGCGCGATGCTTTCACCCAAACAGCTACGCGAATTTCATTTCGACTACATGAAACCGCTGATCGAGATAGCGCATGCCGCCGGAAAGAAAGTCTGGTACCACACCGATGGTTATGTCCTGCCGATTTTGGATCTGTTGGTGGAATACGGCATCGACGGGGTGAACCCCCTGGAGCCGCGTTACAACGATGGCCATGAGTTCATGCAGCGGTTCGGCAAGGATCTGATGCTATACGGAGGCGGCGACAACTGCGTGATCATTCCGGACAAGACACCGGAAGAGGTTCGAGCACACGTGCGGCAGCAGTTCGAGATCTTCGGCAAAGACGGCCGCTTTATCTTCAGCACGCATGATATCCCGTCACACTGCCCGGACGAGAATCTCGAAGCCATGGTCGACGAGATCAAGCACTGCACGTACTAAATAAGGCGCTCCGCGCCGAAGGCCGCATTCCGCAGGGGCTTCGGCGCGGACGTTTTGCGCCTCTAAAACTCCAATTCCCGCACCCCGCCATCCAACGGCTCCGCGGATAATACCGTGACATCGGCCGATCCCCCTACCAGCAAGACCGGCAGGCCGTGACGCAGATCGAGCGATGCGGAATGCCGTCGACGAGACATCGGACGGACCTGACCGGTCATATCCACCACACGCCAATCGGCAGCTGTCTGCAGCTGTACACGCACATCACGCGCCGGTGACCATATGGCCACCGTGTGACGGTCCTTCTCTGCGAACCGCCATGCCTGCAGCCCATTCGGTGCGGGCAGACGCCCCGTCACTTTCTGTTCACCCAAGGTGTTACAGATGGCCGCCAACGCCAAATAGGCGGGTTTCGGCGCCAGGTCAGGATTTCGCATAATGCCGAACCGATGCTCGTTGTAGAACGGATTGTCCCCGTCATCGCGCAGGTCGTACCACGACACGCTGCGAACTGCCCCCGATGCCGCGGCACAGAGATAACATCGCGACAACAGCGATGCCTGCTGCAGCTCCGTAACGCCGGTATGCAGCTGCGTCGGCCATCCCATTTCGGTGATCCACACGGGACGCTGCACCAGATCGCGCACCTGCTGCAGCTCGCGGATGAACGCGTCATCACTCAGGTGATGCCGATACGGATGGATAGTCAATTCGTCGAAGGGAGCGCCGCGGTCCATCACCATTTGGATAAATGGAAGGTCTATCCCGGAGGTGCTGCAGCCCAACACTACGGCATCCGGATTGGCCCGCCTCACCGCGTGATAAGCGGCCTTCAGCAGATCGGCATACATCTCACGCGGGCCGGTCCAGAAGAAAATGTTCGGTTCGTTCCAGATCTCCCAATGGTCCACCCGGCCGCGATACCGTGCAGCGAGATCATACGCGTATTGAGCGTACTGCTCGATACCTTCAGGGGTATACGCCCTGGCCCAGCTAGACCAGTAGGCGATGAGTCCATACACGCTGATACCGTGCGCTCGGGCTGTCTCGACTACCGTGTCCATCTGTCCCCATTCATACCGGCCCGGTTCCGGTGACACGCTCGCCCAATGAAACTCCTCACGGGTCCACTTTACACCGGCAGCCTGCGCAGCCCTGGCAGCCGCGATCATCCGCTGTTTCCCTTCCCCTTGCCATGGATAGCGATACAGATAGACACCCATACCCCAAATCGACTTCGGGCTCAAGCGGCTGGACGGCTGCGGGGGTACCGCTTGACAGGCGCCTTGAGTCACGGGGCCGTACCGTCGCCCCTCCGCCTCTACTCGCCATTCGACCAACGCCATTCGCTCGCCGCCCATGGGAGCGGTAAGGGTATGCAAGACGCGGTCACCCAGGTTCAGCAGTACACGGCGACTGCCCTGCGCCAAACGCCGGCCTTCCAGCGTACGTGCCGACCAATGCAGCACGCCCGCCCCAGAGGCGCCGGCAACCCGACGCACCGCGCACTCGCTGCGGGCACGGCCATTGATGGCGCGCGTAACCGGTACGATCTCCACCGCATGGGGGGATTGCACCTGAGTGCTGACGCGCAGCTCCACCAGTTCGACCTCCGCCTGCACCGGCGCATCGGCGGTAAACTGGATGGACCAGAGTCTGAGTGGATAGACCGGCACGCCATTGTTGGCGCCGCCTTCATACATCCATCCCTTCATCGATCCCATCGGAACACGGAACGTTTGGAGTCCGCGTCCATCGGTCACACCCAAGTCGCGCGAAAAGAACATGAAGTGCGACCCGACATACACGCGCAGCTTCACTCCAGCGGCCTGCGTTCGCACCGTCAGCGTCATCGCATCCGGGCGTCCCGGAATCGCCAGGTCGTTCTGAACATCTAGCAACTCGCCCGTTTGCAGGTTTAACGACACCACCCCGTCGGGTCTGGCTGGCCCCAGGTATGTCCAGCGCCCGCGTCGCAAGTTCCACGTTTCGGGCGCACGAAACTGTGTCAGCACCAGATCGTCGACATGGTAACCGCCGGCAGCCTCGCCCGGGGCCCATTCCAAGTCGTCTAGGTCCAGATGGCCCTGTTTCTGCAGGCCGTTATTCTCCGCCCCCAGTTCAATACGCACCGCGCGGCCGCGAAACACGCCATCTGCTGGCCCGCCCCAGTTGCCGGTCCATCCGTCGAAGCGAAGGGTTACGCGCGCCCAATCCGACTCGTCAACAGCAAATGTCTTCTGAAATGCCTGGCCGCTGGAGTCTACGACGCGCAGCAGCAGCGTGTTGCGGTTTGGGTTACGCACTCTGAACCGAATGGCGCCTGCCTGTACGCCATCGGGCAGGTCCCGTCCGGCCGACACGTAGTTGCCTCCGCCAGTGAAGTCGAATCGCAACACCGCCCACCCATCGCCAGCCGATCCGGACTGCCAATCAAAGCGGCCGGCGGCGCCAGGAAACTCCGGCCCGTTCCAAAATGTCCACGGCTTCAAAGAGTGGCGATCGGCAAAGGTATCCAGTCGTTTCCAATTGCGGGCTGTCAGCATCGTCCCCTCCCAAGTCGCGGATGCAGATCAATACGTTCCGGGAGCTTGGAATCCCTGCAACTGAAAGCGATCTTCGATGCCGACAGACTGACTGGCGTTGCCGACTGCTCATCTGCTGTGCAGGCTGATGAGAGCAGCAGTCAACAGCACCGCTGTTTCCACCCATTCGCTGCAGGCACCCAACAGATCCCCCGTAACGCCTCCCAGTCGGCGCCTACTGCTGCGCACCATCATCCGACACACCACTAACCCGGCCAGGAACACCGCCAACCCCGCTGCACCGAAGCTGCAGACGGTGATGAACAGTGAAAAGACCAATGCGGTGATGCGATGACGTCTATTCGATCCGGAAACAAAAGCCAGGCCCAAACCGCCTTCTGGACGGGCATACGGGGCCGATGAGGCCATTTCCACTTGCATGGCCCGCGAAATGATCCCTGCAGCGATCAACCAGCCTGGCGCGTTCATCTCCATAAACTGAGTAATGAGGATCCATTTGCTCAACAGCTGCAAAGTCAGCGCCAGCACCCCGAATACACCGACCCGGGAGTCTTTCATGATCGCAAGCATTCTATCCCGATCGGCAATGCTGCCGAAACTGTCAGCCCAGTCCGACAGGCCATCGAGGTGAAAACCACGGGTCAGAAGGACTCCAGTGCCAACCGCCGCCAGCGCGGCTAGCTCAGGCCAACGGTCCAAACAGAGGAAGGAGGCAGCCGCGGCAGCGCCGAACTGCATGCAGCCAATCACCAGCCCGACTGCGGGAAACCAATAGAGCGCCGAGGCTGGCGAGCGTGCGTCAACGCCAGGGATGGGCAGTATCGTCAGCGTACGGAACGCGGTGACGATCCCGCCCATGATGTCACCTGGTCGGTTCATTCCGTGCGTTCACCGGTCACGCCTGCGCTGTCAAACGTGGCCATTTCGGTATACATGCGAATGGCCGCTTCGATGATGATCATAGCCAGCGCCGCTCCCGTACCTTCACCCAGCCGCATTTCGAGGTCCAGTATGGGGCGGGCCTGCATCTGTTGCATGACCACCGCATGTCCCTGCTCCTTCGACAGATGGCTGAAGAACAGATACCCCTTTACCGCAGGCGCCAGTTGGCAGGCCACCAGCGCCCCAGCCGAAGAGATGAAGCCGTCCACAACCACGGGAATGCGGTTTGCCGCAGCCCCCAGGCAAAGCCCCGCAATGGCGGCGATATCCAGTCCGCCGACCGCCGCTAACGCGCTGACGGGCGAGGTTAACCGCTCTTTGTTGACCTGAAGCGCTTGTTTGATGACGGTTGTTTTACGGGCCAGCAAGTCATCGGAAATACCTGCCCCACGCCCGGTTACGGACTCCAAGTCACACCCCAAAAAGTGAGCGTACAGCGCCGACGAAGTGGTTGTATTGCCAATACCCATCTCACCCGTTCCAAGCAGCGAAATGCCGTCTCGATGAGCTTCGGCAGCCAAAGCGATCCCCACCTCGATAGCCCTGATTGCCTCCGGTTCGCTCATGGCAGGCCCGTGCGCGATGTTGTCCGTTCCGTAGCGCACCTTTCTGCCAATCAGGCCTTCCGGGTTTCCCAAGTCAGCGTTTACGCCAACATCAACCACGCATGTTTCGGCCCCGGCGTGTCGGCCCAGCACGTTCACCGCCGCGCCGCCGGCCAGCATGTTCAGCACCATCTGGGCTGTCACCTCAGGCGGATAGCAGGTTATCCCTTCGGCCACAACCCCATTATCGGCCGCAAAGGTGTATATACGCTTTCCAGTCAACACCGGATTTACTGTTTGTGTAACACTCCGTCTGTAAATTGAGGTGTTGGGCTGGCACAATGGTTTTGCGGGTGGCCGACGCAGGCGCGTAGCGTAGGAGACGGTCACCCGTTCTCAAGGGAGGCGTGACATGCGTGCTTGTCGGGCAGACGCACAGCGTGAACAGACAGTGTCCCAACGAGTGCGCTGGCGTGCGCCCATCGCAAGTCGTCGCGCGCACGCTAGGTTATACCCTGCGACCGCACGTTGTCATCTACTCCAAGCCACTCGGACCATTGCTGGTCACATCCGTACACCGCTCCGTGTGCTCGGAGATACCGCCATACGCATACCCAACAACATGCGCGCCACGGGGCTGTTCCTGTTGATCGCGCTCTGGTTGTGCGGTGTACCGGGTCGCACCCTGGCCGATGATGTCCAGCGCGTAGGGGTCTATAACAACGCGCCGAAAGTTTTGGCCAGCCCTTCGGGCGCCCCGGAGGGAATCCTTTTTGACGATGCCAAAGACGAACGCTACGCTTTGGACCTGGGTGCGACGCAGTTCATCATGAAGCCAAAGGAGCCTAAGGTACTGATGCGCATCCTGGAAGAAGCGCTTGCCTCGCAAGAGTAGGGATCTGTGGCGCCGTCCGATGCGCCCTCGCTGGGAGAGACCACCTATTATCAGCAGTACAACCAGGCGCTCATACGGAAACTCGAAGATAAGATGTTCGAACTGGAACAGGACATCGCCGAACGAATACGGGTGGAGGCCGATCTCAAACGGTTGGCGACGGCGATTGATCATACCAGCGAAAGCGTGATGGTCACCGGTCCGGACGGGACGATCCAGTACATGAACCCGGCATTCGAAACACTGACCGGCTATACCCGTGAAGAGGCGCTTGGCCAGAACCCACGCGTGTTGAGAAGCGGTAGACAGGACATCGCTTTCTACCAGGATTTTTGGCAGACGATCGTTTCCGGCATGACCTGGACCGGGCATATGGTGAACAGACGCAAGGACGGTCAGTTATACACAGAGGACTCGACAATCTCTCCAGTGATCGACGCCAACGGCACGACGATCAACTATGCGGCGATCCAGCGCGACGTTACCGAGTATCTCCTGCTCACCCAACAGCTGCATCGCATGCAACCTTCCGATCCGTTTTATAACGACACTAAAGAGATGGTCGACTCGGTGGAACGGTGCACCAATCTGATCCGCCAGTTGCTGGCGTTCAGCCGTAAACAACAGATTGAGGTCACCACGTTGAACCTCGACAATGTCGTCGCCAACATGGCGCGGATGCTGTCCCGGCTGATCGGCGAGGATGTGAAACTGATGACCAACCTCGATATGCGCGCCTGCCTCACACGGAGATGCGGGGCAGATCGAACAGATCATCGTCAATCTGGCGGTGAACGCCCGTGACGCCATGCTGCAGGGCGGCGAACTGATGATCGAAACGGCGCATGTGCTGGTAACCGCACCGTGTGCCGCTGAGCTGTCACTGCCGGGTCCCGGCCCCTACGTCACGCTGGCCATACGCGACACCGGCACCGGTATGGACGAGGCGACACGGGCCCGGATCTTTGAACCGTTCTTCACCACCAAAGAGGAAGGCAAAGGCACCGGCTTGGGGCTGCCCACCGCCTAAGAAATCGTCACGCAAAACCAGGGAGACATCGCAGTGACCAGCGAAGTGGAGCAGGGCACCACGTTCACGGTGTACCTACCCGTGCCGAAGCGCGTACAACCCAGACTCGACGCACGTCACCGGCTCACACAAGCGCGTACCGGGGAGCGGAGACCGTGCTGCTGGTGGAAGATGATGCCAGCGTGCGCACGGTGGCCGGGCGTATGCTGAAGAACTACGGATACACGGTGCAGGAAGCCGCCAACGGCGCGGAAGCGTTGCATATTTGCGCTGAATACCCGAACCCCATCCACCTGGTCATCACTGACATCGTCATGCCCGACATGAACGGGAAAGAGATCGCACGGCGTGTGGCTGCATCGCGACCGGGGATCGGCATTCTGTACATGTCCGGATATCTGGATGACACAATCCTGCCGGACGGCGTGGTGAAGACCGTATCGGGGTATATACAAAAACCGTTCACCGCCGACTCGCTCTGCTCCAGAGTGAGGTCGGTACTGGACCACACGTAGCCGTGTTATGCCCCCTTCTTAGCCGTCTGCGCATCGGATGCCGCCATGCGGAGCTGCTGTGCTTCGCTCTCATCCTTCCGGTTGTCAGCAGGTGACGGGAAGGCATACAATCAAGACACCACGTAATCAGACTGGGACAGCGCGTACACTGCAACGCTAATGGAGTGGACCATGGGACCGAATCCTTTTCTGGGTGTGTTTCTGCATGCGTTGGGCGGGTTCGCCGCCGGCAGCTTCTACATTCCGTTCAAATGGGTGCGCAAGTGGGCCTGGGAGAGCTACTGGCTGGTGGGCGGGTTCTTCAGCTGGGTGCTCACCCCCTGGGTGGTGGCCTTTCTGGTCTGCCCGGATGTGGTGGCGATCCTGCGGCAGGCGCTGCAGGACCCGAAACTGACGCACGCGCTGTTATGGGCCTATCTGTTCGGAGCGCTGTGGGGCGTGGGCGGACTGACGTTCGGGTTGTCGATGCGCTACTTGGGACTGTCGCTGGGATACGCCGTCGCGCTGGGTTTCTGCGCGGCGTTCGGCACCATTGTCCCGCCCGTGTTCAAGGGGGAGCTGGCCGGCCTCGTGTCGAACACCCCCGGTCTGGTGACACTGCTGGGTGTACCGGTGTGCCTGCTGGGCATCGCCATCTGCGGCCATGCCGGACTGGCTAAAGAGCGCGAACTCTCCGCCGATCAAAAGAAGGCATCCATAGCCGAGTTCAGCTTCATGAAGGGCCTCTGGGTGGCGATCTTCGCGGGGCTGATGAGCGCCTGCATGGCGTTCGCCATTGACGCCAGTCAACCGGTGGCCGACCTGGCGGTGCGCCTCGGCACCCCCAAGCTTTGGCAGTCCACACCGGTGTACATCGTAATCTTCGCGGGCGGTTTCACCACCAACCTCATCTGGTGTGTGGCGCTCAACATCCGCAACAAAACCGCCACCGACTACCGCTCCGCCCCGGGCGTATCGCTCACGTTGAACTACCTGTTCGCCGCCCTGGCCGGCATCCTCTGGTATTGCCAGTTCATGTTCTACGGCATGGGTCGCTCGCAGATGGGCGAACGGTATGACTTCGCCAGCTGGACGATCCACATGGCGTTCATCATCGTCTTCAGCAACCTGTGGGGTCTGGCGTTCCGCGAGTGGAAAGGCACGAGCCGGCGAACCCATCGGGTCGTGTTCGCCGGGATCCTGGTGCTGATCCTGTCCACCATCGTGGTGGGTTACGGCAGCTATCTCGGCAAACTGTAGGCACGGGGAGTGCGGCCCGTTGGCTGCGCGACATGACCGAATGGGCGGCGCAGACCACCCGGACACCACTAATCCAGTAGAGCCTGGCCAATGACACACCAGTTCCTGCGGTCGAGGAGCCTGCACGCCTGAGAGTCGAAAGTGACTTCCGCTTCGGTCACTCGGCAGTGGTTTATCTCTTCGTCGAAGCTGCCGCACGAGTCGCATATCTCGACGACCTAAGTCGATACGCACCTTGCGGACGAGGCTCTGCAGGATACTCTTGAGCGGCTGTAAAATGCCGTTAGCCACGAGTGCTTGGTGACACACTGTATGTACGGAATGACCGAGTGAGGGAGCAAGATGATGATTAAGAAACTCACCAAACACGGCAACAGCATGGCTCTGGTCATCGAGCGCAGCGTGCTGGATCTGCTCAAAATAGATATCGATACTCCGGTCGAGGTCTCGACAGACGGAAGCGTGCTCATCATCTCGCCGGTGCGGGATGAGGCCCATGCCGCCAAGTTCAGGGAAGCTCTTGAGAAGACCAACCGCAGGTACGGACGCACCTTGAAAAAGCTAGCCGACTAATGGCTGAGATCGAGGTCAGTTGTTTAGCACTCCATCTGCAAATTGGGGTGTTAGGCTGACACCGAGAGCGGGTTGGACGGCGCCGCCGAGGCCCTCCCGACTCTGGTTAGTAAGGTTTCCAAGATCGAACGGGAAGAGTATCTGGGAAGAAAGCGTTATGACCGTTTCAAGAATCGTAAGGACTCTGCCAACGGCGACAAGCCAAGAACCGTGCTGACGAAGATGGGCCAGGTCACCTTTCTTGCGTGAAAGCGGGGTACTGATTGCGTTCGGCTCATCCGCCCACTCATGTCACCACTAAGATAGCAGAGCGGACGGGACATCCACTGTGGCTGACTGTGAACGCCCCGGTGTCACGGGGAGCCGCCACGTAGTGCAGATGGCGAGGCAGCGTATATGCCTGCAGGGTGCATACCATGACAGAACCCCATGCCGATCACATTACAGATGACACACTTTTCCAGCGGTTCAGTATCCCTGACCACGGGATTTTAGGGGCAGAGCCCGACCGCACTGCAGGATCCGGATATCATGCGGCATCCCCGGCTTGACGCCCGTATACGCGAAAACCCCGCCGGGAGTCCCGACAGGGTGTGGTTGAAGCGCATTGGCTGTTATGAAACTGGTAGCCCCTAGGGGATTCGAACCCCTGATTTCCTGGCTGAGAACCAGGCGTCCTGACCGCTAGACCAAGGGGCCATGCGACGTATATGTTACCGCATACCGCTTACCGCGCGCAAGGGGTGTTCTGCGGATGTCAGAAATGGACAAGCAAACCCTAAGGTTCGGGGAATGGACAGCAGTTATGCTATCATGACGGTGTGCCCGGCCGGAGGCGGCGCTGTGGTGTGGATCACGGCCCGACCTGCCGCGGAGATGCCCGCAGCCCGATCCGTGTACAGGCTGCGTCCCGTCCGGCCCCGCAACTGCCTTGTAACCGGGGAGGACCCATGAGCAGCTCTGACCGTGCAGCGCCGCAAGTCACAGACGCGATCCCCCACACCATCTGCGACGCCTTTCTACGCACTGTCGCGCGCTATCCCGACCGTCCCGCCATCGGCAAAGTCAACGGCAGCCAGGTGGAGTCGCTGACCTACCGGGAGTACGCTCAGCGGGTCACCGCGCTGGCGGCCGCACTGCGCGCGCGCGGGTACGCACGGGAAGACCGCGTGATGATCCTTTCCGAAAACCGCATGGAATGGGCGATCACCGACCTCGCCTGCCTGTTCCTGGGTATCCAGACGGTGCCTGTGTACACCACGCTGCCCACCTCGCAGGTGGTCTATCTGGCGTGCGACAGCGGCGCGCGGGCGGCGTTCGTCTCCAACGCGACGCTGCTCAAGCGGCTGCTGGCTGTACAGGCTCAGGAACCCGCGCTGGTGGACCTGTTTGTGTTCGACACCGGCGAGGAGCTGCCGCCGGAGGCCACCCCGTTTACCACGCTGCTGGCGGAAGGCGATCAGGCCGGTCCGGATCTGCTGACGCAGTTGGCGCCGGAGACGCATCCGGATGACCCGGCCACCGTGATCTATACCAGCGGCACCACCGGCGAACCGAAGGGCGCGTTGTTAACACACCGTAACATCATGTCCAACATCGAGGGCACGCACCGTCTGATTTTGCCGAACGAATACGATGTGTTTCTCTCGTTCCTGCCGCTCAGCCATGTGTTCGAGCGTTCGCCCGGGCACTTCCTGCCGCTCACGTTCGGCTGCTCGGTTGTCTATTGCACCAGCATCTACTCGGTCCAGCATGATCTGGCCACGGTCCAACCCACCGTGATGCTCAGCGTTCCACGCTTTTTCGACAGTATCCGCAACCGCATCCTGGATAAAGTGGCGCACGCGCCGGCTGCCCGGCAGCGGCTGTTCCACTGGGCCACCGATGTGGGCCGGCGGTGTTCGCAACTCACCCGCACGGGCGCCAAGCCTAACCCGTTGCTGGCGGGGCAGTTGCGCCTGGCGGACAAACTGGTGCTGTCCAAGATCCGCGCGGTGGCGGGCGGGCGCATCCGCTATTTCGTCTCAGGCGGGGCGGCCCTGTCGGTGGAGACCGCCGAGTTCTTCCTCAGCCTCGGGTTCTGCATGATCGAGGGTTACGGACTGACCGAAACATCGCCGGTATTGGCTGCCAACATGCCCGAGTGTCCCACGCCGGGCACTGTGGGACGTCCGCTGCCCAATATCGAAATCCGCATCGCCGAAGACGGCGAGATACTGGCCCGTGGCGCCAGTATCATGAAGGGTTATCTGCATAAACCGGCGGAAACCGCCGAGGTGATCGACGCCGACGGCTGGTTCTACACCGGTGATACCGGCTGCTTCGACCCGCAGGGCAACCTGAAGATCACGGGACGCAAAAAGGAGATCATCGTGCTTGCCAACGGCAAGAACGTTGCTCCCGTGCGTGTGGAAGAAGCGTTGCGTGAAAGCCCGTTCATCTCCGAAGTGGTTGTTTACGGCGATGAGCTGCAGTACCTCATCGCGCTGATCTATCCCGACCCCGAACAACTGACTCGCTGGGCTGCCGAGCAGGGCATCGACACGTCTTCTGTGTCGGCCATCACCGCCCATCCCAAGTGCAAGGCGCTGTTCAAACAGGAGATCGCCAGTCGGTCCAAAGAACTGGCCGAGTTTGA